>DASQJU010000121.1:0-18541 GCA_035630915.1 Allosphingosinicella sp. | reverse complement strand
ATCATCGCCGCCGACAGCGCCAAGTTCGGCCAGCCCGAGATCAAGCTCGGAGTCACCCCCGGCATGGGCGGCTCCCAGCGCCTCACCCACGCGGTCGGCAAGGCCAAGGCGATGGAGATGTGCCTCACCGGCCGGATGATGGGCGCCGAGGAGGCCGAGCGCGCCGGCCTCGTCGCCCGTGTCGTCCCCGCCGCCGATCTGATGGACGAGGCGATGAAAACCGCCGAAGCCATCGCCGCCATGTCCCCCGTCGCCACCATGGCCAACAAGGAAATGGTCAACGCCGCGTTCGAAAACGGCCTCGCCCAGGGCATCAATTTCGAGCGCCGCCTGTTCCACGGCCTGTTCGGCACGGAGGACCAGAAGGAAGGCATGGCCGCCTTCGTCGCCAAGCGTCAGGCGGAGTGGAAGGGGCGCTGAACACGCAATATGTGCTCCTGCGAAAGCAGGAGCCCAGTCTGACTCAGAACTAGGCTCCTGCTTTCGCAGGAGCACTCCGGAGAGGCGTCATGTCCAAAATAGCATTCATCGGGCTCGGCAATATGGGCGGCGGGATGGCCGCGAACCTCGCCAAGGCGGGCCACGACGTCACCGCCTTCGATCTCAGCGAGGACTCGCTCCTCCGCGCCGAGGCGCGCGGCGCTTCGCGCGCCGCCTCCGCGCGGGAAGCGGTGGCCGGAGCCGAAGCCATCGTCACCATGCTCCCCGCCGGAAAGCATGTCCGCGAGGTTTACGAGAGTTCCGTCATCGGCCACGCGCCCGCATCGGCCATCCTGATGGACTGCTCTACGATCGACGTCGCCACCGCCCGCGAGGAGATCGAAAAGGCGGCCGCCGCCGGCTACGCGATGGTCGACGCGCCCGTCTCCGGCGGGATCGCCGCGGCCGAGGCGGGCAGCCTCACCTTCATGGTCGGCGGCACCGACGCGGCATTCGAGCGCGCCCGGCCCTTCCTCGAGCAGATGGGCAAGGCGGTGATCCACGCCGGCGATGCGGGCGCGGGCCAGGCGGCCAAGATCTGCAACAACATGCTCCTGGGTGCGACGATGGTCGCCACCTGCGAGGCCTTCGCCATGGCGAAGAAGCTCGGCCTGAACTTGCAGACCTTCTACGACATCTCGTCCAAAGCCTCGGGCCAGAGCTGGTCGATGACCTCCTATTGCCCGGTCCCCGGAGTCGGCCCCGAAACCCCGGCCGACCGCAATTACGACGGCGGATTCGCCGCCGCCTTGATGCTCAAGGATCTGCGCCTGGCGATGGAGGCCGCGCAGAGCGTCGACGCCTACACGCCGATGGGCGCCGAGGCCGAGACGCTTTACGCCCGCTTCGCCGAGAGCTTGGGCGGGGGCAGCAAGGACTTTTCGGCGATCATCAGGATGATCGACGATTCGTGGGAAGCGCCGGCGACCTAGGACAGCTCAGGCGTCATTGCGAGGAGCGCAGCGACGAAGCAATCCAGCAAGCCTCTGAAGCTGCACAGGATGCGCAGGTGCGGCCCGCCCCGCAGGCCGCAGCCATGTCCGGGGGACATGGCGACCTGCGCATCTTCGCTACGCTCGCAATGACGAACTTGCGTCAGTTCCCCGCATCCGCCGGCGCCGGACGCACCGAGCCGAAATCACTGCCGACCGGGATCCCGATCAAAGTCGTATCGGGGATCGAGCGGTCGAGCACGATGCACTCGGCGAAGCGCGGCCGGGCGCAGATCTGCCAGCGGTCGCCGGGATGGATGGCGATGCTGCGCGGGTGGTAATCCCACTCGAACATCCGCTTCGCCGCATCGACCTCATATTCCTCGCCATTATAATTGGTCTGGTTGTAGATCATCATCCGGCCCGCAACGACTTCGGGCGCGGCCCGTGTCGGAGCGGATGTTTGCGCCTGCATCGCGAAAGCCGGAACGGCCAGTGCCGTCGCGGCGAGCGCCGCAACCGTCAGAATCTTCATGATATTTTCCCACCAAGGATTAGACCATTGAATTTGTAGGGTTTTGCTCGCCTCTTGCCAAGCCGCAATTCAGCACGCCCTTGATCGCCCCGCGCCAGCCCTCCAGCCGCGCCGCGCGCGCGCTTTGATCCATCGCCGTCTCGAACCGGCGCACGTCCCCGCGCATCGCCGCCGCCTCCTCGAGCGAGCCGAACAAGCCGATGCCGACACCGGCCAGCATCGCCGCGCCGAGCGCGGTCGTCTCGACGAAGGCCGGCCGCTCGACCGCCACTCCAAGCAGGTCGGCGAGGTCCTGCGCCAGCCAGTCGTTGGCCGCCATCCCGCCGTCGATCTTGAGCCGCTCCCACGCCGCGCCGTCGCCCGCGAAGGCGGTCATCAGATCGTGCGTCTGGTGCGCCTGCGCCTCGAGCGCCGCGCGCACGACATGGGCGCGCGTGGCGGCGAAGCTCAGCCCGCTGATCGCCGCTCGCGCCTCGGGCCGCCAGTGCGGCGCGCCGAGCCCCGACAGCGCCGGCACCAGATAGACCCCGCCATTGTCCGCGACCGACCGCGCCAGAGTCTCGCTCTCGGCCGCGCTGGCGATGATCCCGAGCGAATCACGAAGCCACTGGATCAGGCTTCCGGCGACGAACACCGATCCTTCGAGCGCGTAGCGCCGCTCGCCGGCCAGCTGCCACGCCACCGTGGTCAGCAGCCGGTGCTGCGAGACCGGCGCCTCGGCGCCCGTATGGGTCAGCACGAACGCGCCCGTCCCGAAGGTCGCCTTGGTCTCGCCCGGCGCGAAGCAGGCCTGGCCGATCGCCGCCGACTGCTGGTCGCCGGCCATGCCGCAGATCGGGATCGGAAAGCCGAGCTGGCGGGTGCCGTCGAACCGCCCGGCGCAATCGACGATTTCGGGCAGCGCCGCTCGAGGCACGCCGAACAGGTCGCACAATCCCTCGTCCCAGCACCCCTTGTGGATGTCCATCAAGGCGGTCCGCGAGGCGTTGGTGGCGTCGGTGATGTGCGGGGCGCCCATGGTCAGCCGGTAGATCAGCCAGCTCTCGACCGTGCCGATCGCCAGGTCGTCCCCGGCCGCCTTGAGCGCGGGCCAATGCTCCATCGCCCAGGCGATCTTGCTCGCCGAGAAATAGGGATCGAGCAGCAGCCCGGTCTTCGCCTGCACCGCGGCCTCGTGCCCGGCCTCCTTGAGCCGCGCGCAGGCGTCGGCGGTGCGCCGGTCCTGCCACACGATCGCCCGCGCCAGCGGCTCCAGCGTGCGCTTCGACCAGAAGCAGATTGTCTCGCGCTGGTTGGTGATGCCGATCGCCTTGATCCGCTCGGCACCGCCGGCCTTCTCCGCCATCGCCCGCGCGCAGGCGAGGCTCGACTCCCAGATTTCCAGCGCGTCGTGCTCGACCCAGCCCGGCCGGGGATAATATTGCTTCAGCTCGCGCTGCTCGGAGCCAAGGCACTTGCCGTCCGGCGCGAACAGCATCGAGCGCGTGCTCGTCGTGCCCGCATCGATGACGAGGATATTTTCGGCCGCCATCCCCCGTCATTGCGAGGAGCGCAGCGACGAAGCAATCCAGAAATGCGGCGGCCGAACTGGATTGCTTCGCTCCGCTCGCAATGACGATAAGGGAGCGCATGGATTCCTTCGATCTCCTCATCATCGGCGGCGGCATCAACGGCTGCGCGATCGCGCGCGACGCCGCCGGGCGCGGGCTCGACGTGCTGCTGGTCGAGAAGGACGATCTCGCCGCCCACACCAGCTCGGCCTCGTCCAAGCTGATCCACGGCGGCCTTCGCTACCTCGAGCAATACGAGTTCCGCCTCGTCCGCGAATCCCTGCACGAGCGCGCTATCCTGCTGCGCACCGCGCCCCACCTCGTCCGCCCGCTCAAATTCGTCCTGCCCGATCCGCCCGGCGGCCGCCCCTTCTGGCTGCTCCGCGCCGGCCTCTTGCTCTACGATTTGCTGAGCGGGCGCGACGAGCTGCCGCGCTCGCGCCGCGAGAAGGCGGCCGATCCCGCGCTGAAGCCCGGCTTCACCCGCGCCTCCTATTTCGACGCGCAGGTCGACGACGCCCGTCTGGTCGTCCTCAACGCGCTCGACGCGGCGGAGCGGGGCGCCGAGATCGCGGTCGGCGCCGAGCTGTTCTCCGCCCGCCGCGACGGCGAGGCCTGGACCGCGCGCCTGGCGGGCGGCCGCGAAGTGACCGCGCGGATGATCGTCAACGCCGCCGGTCCTTGGGTCGCCGAAACGCTCAACGCCCGCCTCGGCGTTGAGAGCGAGAGCCGCGTCCGCCTGGTCAAGGGCAGCCACATCCTCGTTCCGCGGCTATGGGAGGGCGACCACGCCTATATCCTGCAGAACGCGGCGGACGGGCGCGTCGTGTTCGCCATGCCCTATGGCGAGCATAGTCTGATTGGCACCACCGACGTGCCCGTCGCCACGCCCGCCGACGCCAAGGTCTCGGCCGAGGAAATCGCCTATCTCTGCGCCGCCGCCAACGCCTATTTCGTGAAGCAGACCGCGCCGGCTGACGTGACCTGGTCCTATGCCGGAATCCGCTCGCTCTACGACGACGGTTCCCGCAGCGCCAAGGACGTCACTCGCGACTATCATCTGGAGCTCGACGGCGCGCCGGGGGCGAAATTGCTCTCCGTCTTCGGCGGAAAGATCACCACCGCCCGCGCGCTGGCGATCGAGGCGCTCGACAAGCTCGGCGTCGGCGGCCTCAAATTCACCACCAACTCGCCCCTCCCCGGCGGCAATGTCAGCGAGGGCTTCAACCGCCGCCTCGACGAGCTCGCCGGCTGGCTCCCGGACGGCCTCCTCATGCGCCTCGCCCGCGCCTACGGCACCCGGATCGACGCGGCGATCGGCGAGGCGAACGCGCTCGCCGATCTCGGCCGCCACTTCGGCGCCGGCCTCTACGAAGCCGAAATCCGCTACCTCATCGCCACCGAATTCGCCCGCACCGCCGACGACATACTCTGGCGCCGCACCAAGCTCGGCCTGGCCATGACCAAGGCTGAGCAGGCCGCGCTCGCGTCCTGGATCGTTGCGTCGCCGCGCGCCGCGTCCTGACGGCCTAGTTCACCGCCGCCGCGGACCGGACCGGCTCGCCGAGCTCGAGGCGCATCGCGCGGAAATCGAGCGTGTAGCTTTCGAACGCCCGCAGCGCATTCGATCCGAGCACGCCGTAATTGCGCGGCGGCGGCCCGTCCGCGTTCGGCAGGGCCACCGGCAATTGGGGCAGGACCAGGCTTCGCCCGGCCAGCGCGATCGGCGCATTGGCCCAGGTCGCGACCCGGGTCCGCGCCGTGCCGCCGGCGCTGGACCGCTGCGCCTCGCTCGTCTGCAGCGCCGCGACCGCCGCCGGAGCGGCCTCGGCGTAGAGCGCGCTGAGCGTCGTCTGGTTCGAGCCCGTGTCGAGGTGGAGCGGAAGCGCGCGCCCGCCGACGCTGGCGGCGACGAACAGGTCGTTGCCTCGGGCGATCAGATTGGGCGCCCCCGCCCCATTTGGGTCGGCCGGAAGCACCGTGAAGCGCCCCGCCGCGCTTTCGACCCTCACCCGGCCCAGCGCGCGCATCACCGGCAGGCCGATGATCGCCCTGATGTCGTAGCCGCCCGGCACTTGCGGGAAGGTCAGGTTGGAATCGTCGATGATCAGGAAGGGCACGTTGCGGATGATCGTCCCGGCGATCTCGATCCGCTCCGCCACGCCGACCCGGACTCCGACGGTCCCCTCGACGCCGTTCGACACGCTCGTCTCGCCCGCGATCATTGTCACGCCCATCCGCCGCGCCGTCTCGGCGGAGAGCACCGAGAGGTTGGCCCCGGTGTCGAACACCGTCTCCTGGGCGATGCCGTTCACGGCGATGTCGATCCGCGGCAGCCCGACCTTGTCGATCCGCGCCGGAATCGTCCCCTGCGCGACCGTGCCGTCGACGGCCATCGCGCCCCGCCCCGCGAGCAAGGCGGCGAGCCGCCAGGTCTGCGCGCTGCCGGCCGCTTCGTGGGTGAGGCCGCGCGCCGTCTGCATCTCCGCCAGCGCCCGGCCCCAGCGCGCCGCGCCCGCATAATCGGCATTGGCGAAGGCGGATTCGGTGAGGATCGCCAGAGCGGTCTGTCGGGTGGCCGGATCGTGGCTCCCGGCGAGCCGGACCAGGGCCGGATCGGCCGCCGCGCCCCCCGCGGCCGCCGCGAGCCGCGCGCGGATCAACAGCGCCGCCTCGCCGCGTGCGCCCGGTAGCGCGCCCTCGAGCGACGCCAGGTCGCCCCGCCCCGCCGCCTCGAACGCGGCCTCCAGCGCGGTCTGCGCCGAAGCCGCCGGTGCGGCCTGCGCCTGCGCCATGGCCGGCGCCGCGCCGATCGTCGCGGCCGCCAGCAATATGCCCGTCGCCACTTCCCGCATATGCCTTTCCTCCATTTTCGCGCTTGCCCTTGGGCCGATACGCACATAACGTTGTTTGACGAATATCTCTTTTCGTATTACGATAAGAAATGGCTGTCAACCGATGACCGATCTTTCGCCAAGAACCATTCGCTCCGCGCGTCGGCTGCGGCTCGTGACGCTTGCGGGAATCGCCCTCCTGGCGCTCATCCTGATCGCCACTTTGTGGGTCGCCGCGACCGGCCGGATGGACTTGTTCGGCGCTCCGCTTCGGGTCGATGGCGGCGGGCTTCCGCCGCGCGGTGCGGCCGGCGCGATGGCGGTGCTCGCGCTGCTGCTCATACTCGCGCTTCGCCGCCTGGTGCAGATGCTGCGCCTCGTCGAGGCGAACCGCCCGTTCGCGACCGCCGGCGCGCTTCACGGCTTCGCCTTGTGGCTGTTCGCGACGGTGCTCGCCTCGGTGCTGCTGCCGCCGATCCTCCACGCCGCGCTGGGCGGGGGGGACGGCGCGCGGCATGCGACGTTCACGCTCAGCGGCGATCAGGCGCTGATGCTGCTCGTCACCGGCCTGCTCTTCTTCGTCTCCCGCCTGCTCGACGAGGCGCAGCGCCTCGCCGACGATCACGATCAGATCGTCTGACCATGGCGATCACCGTCCGCCTCGACGTCATGCTCGCGCTCCGCAAGGCGAAGTCGAAGGATCTCGCCGCTCATGTCGGGATCACCGAGACCAACCTGTCGCTGCTCAAGTCCGGCCGCGTGAAGGGCATCCGCTTCGAGACGCTCGACGCGATCTGCGCCTATCTCGATTGCCAGCCCGGCGACCTGCTGGTGCGCGAGCCCGACGCCTGAAACGAAAAAGGCCGCCCCGAAGGGCGGCCTCTTGCTTGTCCGGACAAGGACGGGGCGCTTTACGCGTCCGCGAACTCTTCCTCGTTCATCACCGGGCCCGAATCCTGGCCCTTCGCGGCCGGGTCGCGGTCGACCAGCTCGATGATCCCCATCGGCGCCGCGTCCGAGGCGCGGATGCCGGCCTTGAGCACGCGGGTATAGCCGCCGGCGCGCTCCTGGTAGCGCTTGGCCAGCACGTCGAACAGCTTCTGCAGCTGGACGTCGTCGAGCAGCCGCGCATGGGCCAGGCGCCGGTTCGAAAGGCCGCCCTTCTTGGCCAGCGTGATCAGCTTCTCGACATAGGGCCGGAGCTCCTTCGCCTTGGGAAGCGTGGTCGTGATCTGCTCGTGCTTGATCAAAGCGGCGGCCATGTTGCGGAACAGGGCGATACGGTGGCTGGAGGTGCGGCCGAGCTTGCGGCCGCCGACGCGATGGCGCATTTTAACTTCCTTCGTTCGTCCGGATGCCGTTTCAGGTACATCCGGCCAGGCTGTCGAGAAGGGGGACGGCCCAAACCCCAAATGAAAAGAACGGGCGCGCGGCCCGTCCCCTTGCGGGCGGTCCTAGAGCGCAGCGGGGCGCGAAAGTCAAGCCGCGGCGGCGTCTTCCGCGTCGGCGAGCAGCCAGGCCTCTGCCGCCTCGACGCTGTCGAAGCAATGGACTCCGCGCGGGCCGAGCGCGCGCATCAACTGGGCGCGGGCCAGCGTCGGCGCGGTCACGAAGGCGAGCTTGCGCGAGCGATATTGCGGCGTGGCGAGCATCGTGCGGAACTCGGCGACGATCTCCTGCGGCTGGATTTTGAGGCCGCGCAGATCGTTGAGCGTCAGGTGCTGGTTGGGCGCGCAGGCGAGTTCGGCATGCGCCGCGCGCCGCGCCTCGACGAAGGCGGCGACGTCGGCCCGGGTGAACAGCCCGGCCATGGTGATTCGCACCAGGCTGTTGGCGCGATCGACGCTGAAGGTGAATTGTCCGTCCATGACGCGACCCTAGGGATGCGCCGCCTTCCAGCGGGTTAAGTCCCGCCCTGCGCGAAACCGCTGGTCGCGCGGCTGAACCTTCTCCCCAGTCTTGTTATCAAAACCGCGGAGTGCCCCGGAGCTGATCAAAGTCACGGGCGCGCTGGATTTCCGCCGCGGCTCTTCCCATATCCACTTGAATGAGCGACGATTTTTCCATGGATCACGAGGGCATCACGGAGGTCCAGCTGAAGGCGCTGGTCGACCTGTTTTACGGCCGCGTGCGGCAGGACCCGCTGATCGGTCCCG
The DNA here is from genome assembly GCA_035630915.1 of Allosphingosinicella sp. Classification (GTDB taxonomy): domain Bacteria; phylum Pseudomonadota; class Alphaproteobacteria; order Sphingomonadales; family Sphingomonadaceae; genus Allosphingosinicella. Next base: position 10,054 of record DASQJU010000121.1, on the reverse strand, counting down.
TTTTCAACCGCGCGATCGGCGACTGGGACGAGCATCTCGACAAGCTCCAGGCCTTCTGGTCGTCGGTGATGCTGACCAGCGGGCGCTACAAAGGCCGCCCCCTTCCCGCCCATATCAAGCATGGCGACGAGATCACGCCCGCCGCCTTCGCCCGCTGGCTCGACCTCTGGCGCGACGCGACGGCGGAGGTGCTGCCGCCGCCGGCGGCCGCGGCGATGCAGGACAAGGCGGCGCGGATCGCCGAGAGCCTTTCGCTCGGCATCGCCTACGCCCGCGACGGTTCGGACCTGCTGCGCACCCGCGCTTGAAAAAAAGGCGATTTGTTTCGTCGCCGTTCAGGTTCAGCTAAGCCCAAATCGTTGAAACGGCTCGTTATCGGCCAGTGCGTACGAGTCGTAACCTGATCAGGGAGCAACGGGCAATGCTCAAGAAAATCTTCCTCGGCGTCGCGGTTTCGGCGCTCGCGGTGGCCACCATGCCATCTCCGGCCGATGCGCAACGCGGCGGTCGCGGCTATCGCGGCGGCGGCCATCATGGCGGCGGCGGCTATCGCGGCGGCGGCGGCTATTACGGCCGGGGCTATGGCGGCTACGGCCGCGGCTACGGCTATGGGCGCTATTACGGCGGCTATCCCGCTTACGGCTATGGCTACGGCTACCCGGTCGGTTACGGGGCCTATTATGGCGGCTATTATCCGCCTTATTACGCCCCGGCCTATTATCCGCCGGCCTATGCGCCCGGCTATTACGGCGCCCCCGGCTATTACGGCCATCCCGCTTATGGCTGCGATCCAGCCGCGGGCGCGGTGGTCGGCGGAACGGCCGGAGCGGCCCTCGGCGCGGTGATCGACTCCTCCAGCGGCCATCATGGGGGCTACGGCCATTACGGCCACGGCAGCAACGTGGAGGGCGCCCTGATCGGCGGGGTGCTCGGTGCGATCGTCGGCGCGGCTACGACCGGCTGCTAGGTCTCTTGCTCCAGGGCTTGGGCGAGGCCGCCAAGGATCGTCGTCCAGCCCTGGCGGGTCTTCTCGGTCCAATCCTCCCAGACGCCCTCGTGCGTCAGCTTCAGGCGCGATCCCGCGCCATTCGGCGCGATGTCGATCGTGACCCGAGTCCGCTCGTCCGAGAAGCTCGTCCAGAAATCGAAGGCGAGGCGCGACGGACGGTCGATCTCGACATATTCGCCATAATGCTCGGCGATTTCTTCGCCGCGCCGCTCGTCGATGCGAAAGCCGCCGCCGACGCGAGCGTCGATCTCGCAGCACTCGAGCGTCCCATCCGGCGTGCGGAACAGCCAGCGGCCGGCCTGATCGGGATCGAGCCAGGCGTCGAACACCGCCTCGGGCGGCGCCGCGATCGCGCGCTCGACGGTTACCGTGGCCATTTCAGCCCTCCTTCTTCCATCTTTCGCGCCGCTTGAGCTCGTCCGCGCTCGGCTCGGTCTGCGCGAAGGATCCGGTGCGGATGGGCCCCTTGGGCCGGTAGCGGCCGAAATACGCCCCGGTGGTGGTGACGAGGGATTCGGCCAAGGTCCATTCGCCGGGCTTGCCGTCGTCGCCGAACCAGCTTTTGCCCTTGCCGAGCATGACCGGGAAGACGAGCAGCAACAGCTCGTCGACCAGCCCGGCGGCGAGCAGCGAGCGGACCAGGGTCGCGCTGCCCTGGGTCAGCAGGTCCGGCCCCTCGCCTTGCTTCAGGCGCGCAATGGCGTCGATCACTTCGCCCTCCAGCCTGACGCTGTTCGCCCAGGCGAGCGGCTCGGTCGAGGAGGTGGCGACATATTTGGTCGCGGCGTTGAACGGATCGGCGATCGCACCGTCCTGATGCGGCCAGTAGGCGGCGAAAATCTCATAGGTCTTGCGCCCGAGCAGCAGCTCGAACGGCCTGGCGAAGGTCTCGCCCCACTTTTCGCCACCGGCCTGGTCCCAGAACGGAAACACCCAGCCGCCGAAGCGAAAGCCGCCGCTGGGATCCTCGTCCGGCCCGCCCGGCGCCTGCATGACGCCGTCGAGGCTGGTCATCATGCCGGTGACGACGCGCCTCACGACGCCAGCTCCCGCGCGACCTCGCCGAGCTGGTCGGCGCAGGTGCCCCAGCCATCGTGGAAGCCCATCTTGGCGTGGGTCTCGGCGTCGGCGAGGTTCTTGTGCTTGGCGATCGCGCGGTAGAGCGTCTTGCCGCCGGGCGCGTCCTCGATCGACATAATGGCGGTGAACAGGAAGCCGCCGCAATCGGCCGGCCCCGGATCGTTCGGCCGCCAGCCGGGCCCGAGCGCGCTGGTCCAGACCACCCGCTCCCCTTGCGCGACGTCAAGCACGCAGCCCGCGCCCCCCGTCCCGGTGTCGAAGCCGTCGGGGCCGATCATCCGCATGCGGAAGATCCCGCCCGGAACCAGGTCGAGCTCGATATCGGTCGTTTGATAGGGCCTCGGCGCCCACCATTTGCGGATATGCTCGGGGGTCGTCAGCGCCTTCCACACCAGGTCGCGGGGCGCGTCGAGCACGCGCTCGAGCACGAGATCATGGTCGCTCACTTCTCATTCTCCTTGGCTTTCAGCGTTTCGAGATAATCCTCCAGCCGGTCGAGCCGGCCTTCCCACAAGGCGCGCTGCTCGGCGATCCACCCCTCGGCGCCGGCCAGCGCCTTGGGCTCGATCCGGCAGGTCCGCACCCGGCCGGTCTTCTCGGACCTGACCAGCCCGCTCGCCTCCAGTGCCTGCAGATGCTGAAGCACCGCGGGCAGGCTAATCGCGAACGGTCGGGCAAGCTCGCTGACCGAAGCTGGGCCACGACTCAGCCGCGCCAGCATGCCGCGCCGCGTCGGGTCCGAGAGCGCCTGGAAGGCGAGATCGAGTCGGGCCGATTGGTTAAGCATATGCTTAAGTAACATGCGCTGTTCGATTGCGCAACGGCTTTACAGGCCCGTACCTGTTTCCTAGCCCCGTGCGGGCACACTCGATCCAAAGGGGGCAATATGGACAGCAGTGACGCAGCGGACCTGATCGCCGAAATCCACGAAGACCGCGAAGACAATGCCCGTGCGGAGAAGTTCCGGAGCCGCGCGGCGCTGCTGATCGCGTGCCTCGCCGCGGTGCTCGCGATCGGCGGGCTGGGCGGCGGCAACGCCACCGACGACATGATCTTCAACAACGTCCGCGCCAGCGACACCTGGGCGTTCTATCAGGCCAAGAACGTGCGGCAGACTCTCTACGAGCTGCGCGCGGCCGATCTCGAGGCGACGATGGCGGGCGCGGGGCTCGCGCCCGAAAATCGCGATCGCCTGACCGCCCAGCTCGCCGATGCGCGCGCCACCGTCGCACGCTACGAGAGCGAGCCCGACGAGGCGGCGCCGAACGATCCCTTGCGCGGCGAGGGCAAGGCGCAGCTCCGCGCCCAGGCCCAGGCGTTCGAGGCCGCGCGCGAGGAGGCTTCGGCGCGCGACGACAATTTCGACATGGCCGAGGTGTTCCTCCAGCTCGCTCTGGTGCTCGGCTCGGTCGCGATCCTCGCCGTCAACCGGATGATCCTCGGCTTCTCCTGTCTGCTCGGCGCACTCGGCACGCTCCTCACGGCCAACGGTTTCCTGCTGGCCTTCGCACTCCCTTTTTAGGGCGCTCAAACACCATTTCGCCATTGCGAGCGAAGCGGGACGAACCAGCGGACCTCCTGAACAGTGACTGCCCCTACGATTTCGGCGGAGGGGGCGGCGTGGGTTGGGGGGGCGGAGTCGGCCCGGGCGGCTGGGTGCCGGTTTCGGTTGGGGGCGGCGTTGGCGGCGTGCCCGTGTCCGGAATGGGCGGCGGGGTTGGTCCAGGCGGCTGTAGCCAGGGCGGCGGAGTCGGCGGCGTGCCGCCGGGAATGGGCGGCGGCACGAACGGCGGCGGCGGGGGTGGCGGCGTGAACGGTGGCGGCAAGGGCGCCATCGGCAAAAGCGGTTGCGGCGGCTCCGCGGGAGGGGGCGGACAAGGACGGGCCCAGGCCCAGGCGACGCTTGCCACCCACGCCTCCACCACGCCTCGAGGAAAGCCGCCGGTCCTGGCCTGTTCCGTGGCGATGCTGGCGATATAGACCTCGAGCGCGCCGAGCCGCACGTTGCGCATGCCGCACCTGCCGGCGAGGCGGTCCCTTTCCACCGCGGCGAATTGCCGATTCATGAAGAGCGCGAGCCGACCCTGGTTCAGGACGTTGGTCAGATCGCCTACCGGCGGGTTGGGCCACGGCACAGGCTGCGCCAGCGTGGGCGAAGCCGTGACGAGCAACAGGCCGATGGTCATCGCTCGAGTGATCGGTCGCATGGCGGTTCCTTTCCCTGGAGCCGATGAAGTGGTCAGCGGGAACGCAGAACGGGCCATTCATTCAATCGCGCGAATCTTCGCTGCGAGAATTCGTTTCGGCCGGGAGATAATCGCATTTTGCCGGGCGGGAGGTCAACGGCAGCGAGAGCGGGCGCGGGTTCGGCGCGGGGGCCGCCGCTTGGTGCGGCGCGCTTTACAGGCGGGCGGCCTCTGCTATCGCCCGGCCATGACGGCGCACACTGACTCCATCCTCATCGTCGATTTCGGTAGCCAGGTGACTCAGCTGATCGCGCGGCGGGTGCGCGAGGCCGGGGTCTATAGCGAGATCGCGCCGTTCAACCGCGCCGACGAAGCCTTTGCGCGGCTCAAGCCCAAGGGCATCATCCTCTCGGGCGGCCCTTCTTCCGTGATGTGGGACGATTCCCCGCGCGCGCCGCAGCATTTCTTCGACGCAGGAATCCCCATCCTCGCCATCTGCTACGGCCAGCAGACCATGGCCCACCAGCTCGGCGGCCGGGTCGCGCCGTCCGACCAGCGCGAGTTCGGCCGCGCGTTCATCGAGATTACCGGCGAGAGCGTGCTGTTCGACGGCCTGTGGAAGCAAGGCGAGACCCACCAGGTGTGGATGAGCCACGGCGACCGGGTCGAGGCACTGCCCGAGGGCTTCAGCGTTGTCGCGTCTTCGGAAGGCGCCCCCTACGCCATCGCCACCGACGAGAAGCGGCGCTTCTTCTCCCTGATGTTCCACCCCGAGGTCGTCCACACCCCCGACGGCGGCCGCCTGCTCGCCAATTTCGTCCGCCACGTCTGCGGCCTGCCAGGCGACTGGACGATGGCCGAATATCGCGCGACCAAGATCGCCGACATTCGCGCCCAGGTCGGCGGCGGCCGCGTCATCTGCGGCCTCTCTGGCGGCGTCGACAGTGCGGTCGCCGCGGTGCTGATCCACGAGGCGATCGGCCACCAGCTGACCTGCGTCTTCGTCGACCACGGCCTGATGCGCGCGAACGAGGCCGAGCAGGTCGTCTCGCTGTTCCGCAACCACTACAACATCCCGCTGGTCCACGTGGACGCCTCGGACCAGTTTCTCGGCGGCCTCGTTGGGCTCGACGAGCCGGAGGCCAAGCGCAAGCTGATCGGCAAGACCTTCATCGAGATTTTCGAGGAGGAGGCGAAGAAGATCGGCGGCGCCGATTTCCTCGCGCAGGGCACGCTCTATCCCGACGTGATCGAGAGCGTCAGCTTCACCGGCGGGCCCTCGGTCACGATCAAGAGCCACCACAATGTCGGCGGGCTCCCTGAGCGGATGAACATGCAGCTGGTCGAGCCGCTGCGCGAATTGTTCAAGGACGAGGTCCGCGTGCTCGGCCGCGAGCTCGGCCTGCCCGAGGCGTTCGTCGCGCGCCACCCCTTCCCCGGCCCCGGCCTCGCCATCCGCATCCCCGGCGAGGTAACCAAGGAGCGCTGCGACATCCTGCGCAAAGCCGACGCCATCTATCTCGAGGAGATCCGCAATGCGGGCCTCTACGACGCAATCTGGCAGGCCTTCGCCGTGCTGCTCCCAGTGCGCACCGTTGGCGTGATGGGCGACCACCGCACCTACGACAATGTCTGCGGTCTGCGTGCCGTCACCAGCACCGACGGCATGACCGCGGATATCTACCCGTTCGATGCGGCGTTCCTCAGCCGCGTGGCCACGCGGATCGTGAACGAGGTCCGGGGGATCAACCGGGTGGTCTACGATTATACCTCGAAGCCGCCCGGGACGATCGAGTGGGAATAGCGAAGCCAAACTGGCTGAAGCTGTCAGAATAAGCTTGTTTGCAGTCCAGTAGATTCCATGACACACCATGTACTGCAAATGTGCCGGCGAGAGGGTTATGAGCCGTATTTGGGAAGTACTCTCCGACCCAAACCGGTATCTCTGTGTCCAACAATCGGATCTGCGGTATTTTCGCGACCGTTTCATCGGCCAGCCGACGAGCGGGGATTGGGAACCTCCTGCCTTTGAGATCCTGAATCGGAGCAAGAAGGTCGCGGATTTCACGAGTTGGCAAATCCGTGGCCGGGTGCTTCTCGTCTCGGATCGAGCCCGCAAAGCCCTCCTGCCAGTCTGTCAGGACGGCGTGGAATTCCTGCAGTTTGCGACCATCAAACGCGTGAATCTCTTTGCGATGAATGTCTTGAAACTTGAGGAGCTTATCGATTTCGAGCGGAGCAGGATAAAAGACCACGTCGTAGAAAGTATCGTTTTTCGCGATATGCGAACAGAGCCGCCGGTCGTCTTCAAAGACCCGCGACTTCCTGACATGATCTTCGGAACCGATGCGTTGAGGAACCTGGCTTTGGCGCACGAGCTGATTGGGCTGTGCTTGGCGGATCCCGCGAAGGAGCGCATGAGACAAATCGTTCGAAGAGAGCCGATCAACGAATTTGGGGGACTATGATGCGTCGGATATCTCGGTCGACCGGATTGTCTGTTGACCCCGATATCGCCCCGCTCGCCGTGGCGCACGCCGAAAGGCAAGCGCCTTGCGCGCCGCGCCCAACCCCGGCAGCTTGAGCGGGACGGAAGCACCCGCCGGGGGGACGCGCCATGGACATGTTCAACTATGTGATGGTGCTGGCCTCGATCATCATCGGGCTGGGCATGACGCACCTGCTTTACGGCATCGCCCAGTTCGCCCAGCATCCGGACCGCGAGAAGCCTTATTGGGTGCACCTCGTATGGGTGGCGGGCGCATTCTTCCAGGCGATCTTCTGGTGGTGGTGGGAGTTTCGCCTCTCGGCGAACACCAACTGGACGTTCGGGCTCTACCTGTTCGTGCTTCTCTACGCCTTCATCATCTATCTGCGCTGCGCTCTGCTCTTCCCGTCCGACCTCGAGGGCTATGACGGCTACAGGGGCTATTTCTATTCCCGCCGCGTCTGGCTGTTCGGGACCGCGCTCGCCCAGGTTTTCGTCGACCTCGGCGACACCTTGTTCAAGGGCTGGGCGCATTTCACCAGCCTCGGCATCGGCTACCCGATCGCGTCGGCGACGATGATCGTGCTCTTCACCATCGCCGCGATCACCCGCAGCGAGCGCTATCACGGCGCGCTGGCCGTGCTCATCGTCACCTACCAGCTCTATATCGCGCTCAGCTATTACGGCACGATGCAATAAGCGGGCGCCTTGACGCGCCGCCGCCATCCGGCTCTCTGCAAGGCCGGAAGCGGGCAATGATTCTCTACGGCATCAGGAACTGCGACACGGTCAAGAAGGCGCGCGCCTGGCTCGGCGCGCGCGGGATCGCCTATGATTTTCACGACTATAAGATTGCGGGGATCGACGAGCCGCGCCTCGGCGGCTGGGCGCGCGAGCTTGGCTGGGAGAAATTGCTCAACCGCGTCGGCACGACCTTCCGCAAGCTGCCCGATGCGGACAAGGCCGACCTCGACGAAGCCAAGGCGATCGCGCTGATGCTGGCCCAGCCGTCGGTGATCAAGCGGCCGGTGCTCGATCTCGGGGACCGGCGTCTGGTCGGCTTCGGCGAGGCCGCGTGGGCGGCGGCATTGGCGGATAGGCCCGCTTGATTGGAGCGGCTAAGGCGGGCGCAAAGGGGATCGTCATGAACAAGCTTTTCGTCATCGCCGCGGCCGCGCCGCTTGCGCTCGCCGCCTGCAACGCCGCCGCGCCGGCCAACCAGACCAATGCCGCCGCGCCCGCCGCGAATGCCAGCGCGAGCGCCGCGCCCGCCGAAATCAACGCGGCCGGCCCCGCCGACCAGGTGATCGGCACGCGAACGGTGACCGCGACCTTCACCGGCTGGGAGATGGGCGATTACCTCTGGGCCAATTTCACGGTGCCGGGCGGCGAACCGATCGCGGCGCAGCCGGGGCCGAGCCCGATCGACCTGTTCCTCGACGCCCACCGCGGCCAGCCGATGACGATCGAGGTCGCTTCGGTCCGCACCGCCATTCCCGAAGCGGGCGGAATGACCGAGATCCTGCGCATCACCGGCGCGAGCACAGCCGAAGGCCACGCCGCGTCCTGGTGGCAGCATCTCTCCCCGGCCGATCAGGCCGCCGCTCAGCGCCGCTTCGAGGAAGGCGCGCTGAGCGGGCGTTGAGATCGTTCCCCAAGCGTGCAATTCCGCTCCGCGTCAGGAACGAATCGCCCGTGCAATCATTGAATTCCGTTCGCTCCGACGCTGGGGGAGGCGCTTTTCGTGCAAGGCTCTGAAACGGACGGCACCGGGGCGGGGGCGGCGTCGCCGGCGCCCCTCACCACCGTTTCCATAGCGTCCCCGACCGGCGGCGCGATGCGCGCGCTGATCACGGAGCACGACTGGTCCGGCTCGCCGATCGGGCCGCCCTCCGCGTGGCCGCAGAGCCTGCGCACGACCGTCGGCCTGATGCTCCCGGCCATGGCCCAGATCGTTCTGTTCTGGGGCCCGGAATTCGTCGCGCTCTACAACGATGCCTATGCGCCGACGATCGGCGACAAGCATCCGCGCGCGCTCGGCCGGCCGGCGCGGGAGAATTGGGCCGAGCTGTGGGACGATCTCCACCCTCTCCTGGCGCGGGTGCGCGAGACGGGCGAAACGGTGTTCGCCAAGGACCGCCCCTTCTACATCGAGCGCCACAGCTATCCCGAGACCGTCTATTTCGACATCTCCTATTCGCCCGTGCCGGACGAGCAGGGCGAAGTCGGCGGCGTCCTGTGCATCGTCAGTGAGACCACCGAGCGGGTCGAGAGCGAGCGCCGCACCAAGGACAGCGAGGCGCGCTTCAAGGACATGGCGGATTCGGTCGATCAGATGATCTGGTCGACGCTGCCGGACGGCTTCCACGATTATTACAACCGCCGCTGGTACGAATATACCGGCGTCCCGGAAGGCTCGACCGACGGCGATGCCTGGAACGGGATGTTCCATCCCGACGACCAGGACCATGCATGGAGCATCTGGCGCCGCAGCCTCGAAACCGGTGAGCCCTATCATATCGAATATCGGCTCCGGCACCGCTCCGGCGACTATCGCTGGGTGCTGGGCCGCGCCCAGCCGGTGCGCGACGAATCCGGGGCGATCCAGCGCTGGTACGGCACCTGCACCGACATCCACGACCTCAAGATGGCCGACGAGGCGCGGCGCGAGAGCGAGGCGCGCTTCCACCGCATTGCCGACAGCACGCCGGTGCCGATGTGGGTCACCCGGCTCGACCGAAAGCGCGACTTCGTCAACCAGGCCTATGTCGATTTCCTCGGCTTGCCGCGCGAGACCGCGGTCGACTTCGACTGGCGGACGATCATCCACCCCGAGGATCAGGCCCGCATCGTGGCCGAATCCGTCGCCGGAGAGGCCAGCCTGGAGACGTTCGTGCTCGAGGGCCGCTACCGGGGCGGGGCCGGCGACTATCGCTGGCTGCGTTCGGTGTCGCAGCCGCGCTTCGGCGCCGACGGCGCGCATATCGGCTTCATCGGCGCCGCCTACGACATCACCGAGGCGAAGCAGGCCGAAGCCGCGCTGCGCGAGCTGAACCAGTCGCTCGAGGGACGCATCGAGGCCGCGATCCTCGAGCGCGAGCGCGCGGAGGAAGCGCTCCGCCAGGCGCAGAAGATGGAGGCGGTCGGCCAGCTCACCGGCGGCATCGCCCACGATTTCAACAACCTGCTGACGATCATCGCCGGCAATCTCGATCTCGTCGCGCGCCGGCTCGGGGCGGACGCCGATCCGCGCATCGTCCGCGCGATCGGCAGCGCCGCGGTCGGCGCCGA
>DASQJU010000120.1:0-7140 GCA_035630915.1 Allosphingosinicella sp. | reverse complement strand
CACCTGCCTGTGCGGGCAGATCCGCGTCACGACTGCCAGGCGGCCGGACTTCATCCACGAGTGCAACTGCACCTTGTGTACCAAGACGGGCGCGCGCTGGGGCTATTTCGATCCCTCCGAGGTCGGCGTCGAGGGGCCGGCGAAGGGCTATTGCCGGGACGACAAGGACGACCCCGCCGCGCGGATCCACTTTTGCGAGAATTGCGGCGCGACCACGCATTTCAGGCTGACGGATAGCGCCGTCGCGCGGTTCGGCGACACAGTGATGGGGGTCAACATGCGGCTGGCCGACGAAGGCGATCTGGCCGGGATCGAGCTGCGGTTTCCGGACGGGCGAGCGTGGCCGGGGGAGGGAGCGTTTGGCTATGTGCGGGAGGCGCGGGTCATTGGGGATGGCGTTTGATTCCCACCCCGGCGTCGGGGGCGGGCCGCCCTCGCGGAAGCCCGCCGCCGCGCGTCGACCCTAGCAGCAGCCGAAGCCCTTCTGGACGATCCGCTGGCCATTGAACGAAACGGTAATCTCGACCCCGCAGGGGATGCCGAGCACGGTGCAGATGTCGAGACAGGCCTGCACCGTCGCCCCGCCGGGGACCCAGGAAGGGACCGGCAGGCAGACCGAGCCGAGGCCGAGCGGCAGGTTGAGGCAGACCTTGCCGTTCTGGACGCTCAGCGAGATGCACTGGGCGCTGACCTTGAGCTCGCCATGGTCCGCGCTCAGCTGGCGCGGGCCCTTCTGAAGCGCTTCGGCGTGGCGCCGGCCGGTGTCGATGGCTTGCTCGATCGCCTTGGCGTCGAAGGCTGGATATTCGGTCGCCATGTCTTCTCTCCCGATCGTCGCTCCGCACAAGCGCGGGACGACGATCGGGAGGTATCAGAAGCCTCGCCGCCGGGCGGGTGGAGACGAATCCGAAATGGAGGCTTCGCCCCGCACCCGGCTCAGGCTCCGGCCTTGGCGGCCTTGCGGAACAAAGCGGCGGAGAGCAGCCAGAGGCCGGCAAAGGCGGTGCTGAAAACGGCGCCGCGCGGGTCCATCGCGATCCCGGCGAGGCTGACCGCAATGTGCGCGGCGGCGGCGACGAGCATGGCGAAGGCCATGCCCTCCGCGCGGAAGCGGGCGATTACCGCGCCGGCCAGCGCGACCAGGATCACGGCGAGGAAGAACAGATTGTAGGCGTCGCCCTCGTCGCCGATCATGCCGACCGCGCCGGTCGCCCAGACGATCATGAAGGCCGCCGCCAGCGCCGCTCCGACGCCGCCGCGATAAGCGCGGTTGCGGTTCATCCGCACCGCCAGCTCGAACGCGCCGCCGACGCTGCCCATGAGCACAGCGGCGAAGACGAAATCGGACGCCGTCCAGTTCACTTCGCTGGAAAGCTGCATCGCCGCCGCCGGGAGCAGCAGCAGCAATCCGACCAGGCTCCACCCCGCGATCCGCCACGGATTCGCGCGCTTTGCGATGATTTCCCCGCTATTTGCCATTGCCTTGCCTTTCGTGAATGAATGCCGGCGAGCATTGGCCCGGATGGCCGGTGACGGTCATGAGCAAGCGATGAGGTTTTGCTGAAATCATGCTTTTCGCGTTCGACGGCTTCACCCTCGATCCGAACGACCGGCGGCTGCGCCGGGACGGCGGCGCGCCGGTCGAGCTCAACGCGCGCTACCTCGACGCGCTCGCCTTGCTGGTCGGCGAGGCGGGCCGGCTGGTTTCGAAGGAGCGCTTCCTCGAGGAGGTGTGGCGCGGCGTACCGGTGACCGACGAGGCGCTGACGCAGTGCATCAAGACGCTCCGGCGGCAGCTCGGCGACGACGTCTCGCGCCCGCGCTTCATCGAGACCGTGCCCAAGCACGGCTACCGCTTTGTCGCCGAGGTCGCGCGGGTCGATGGCGAGAGCGTCGCCGCCGCGCCCGCGGCCGCCCGCCCGTCGCCTTGGCGGCGGACGATGCTGATGGGCGGGGCGGGGACGCTGGGGGCGGGAGGCGCGGGGTTGCTCGGCGGGCTGTTCTACGGCTTCGCCGCGGCGGCTCAGCCGGGCGGGACGGGGGCGGCCTCGGTGCTGCTGGTGCTGCTCTGGCTGACGATCGCCGCGGCGGTGATCGGGGGGGCGGGGGTCAGCTTCGGCATCGCCGCGCTCGCGCCGCGCTGGACGATCGCCGGGGGCGCGCTCGGCGGGCTGGTGGTGGGCGCGGTGGCGAAGCTGCTCGGCCTCGATGCTTTCAACCTCTTGCTCGGCCGCTCACCGGGCGACATTACCGGGGGCGCGGAGGGGCTGATTCTCGGCGCCTCGGTCGGGCTCGGCGCCTTGCTCGCGCGGCGCGCGACGCTCCGGCGCGGTGTCGCGCTCGCGGCGCTCTCGGGCGCGGTGGCAGGTTTCGCGATTCCCTGGTTCGGCGGGCGGCTGATGGGCGGAAGCCTCGATCTGCTGGTGCGCGGCTTTCCCGGCTCGCGGCTCCGGCTGGACGGGATCGGCGCGCTGTTCGGCGAGAGCGGTTTCGGACCGATCAGCCAGGCGGCGACGGGAGCGCTCGAGGGCGCGTTGTTCGCTGGCTGCATCGTCGGAGCGATGATCCTCGCGCGGCGGAGCCTGGGGGACGATGCGTAGGCTGTCGCGCCGCTCGCTCGCTGTCGCCGCTCTGTCGACCGTGGTCGAATGGTATGATTTCACGCTCTACCTCTATTTCGCGACGGTGCTTTCGAGGGTCTTCTTCGGCGGCGGCGCGGCTTCGCTCGCGCTGACGCTGGGCGGCTTCGCGGTGGCCTATCTGATGCGCCCGGTCGGCGCGGTGGCGTTCGGGCATATCGGCGACCGGCGCGGGCGAAAGCCGATGCTGCTGCTGTCGATGGCGGTGATGTCGCTCGCCATGCTGCTCACCGGCCTGCTGCCGACCGAGGGGCAGATCGGCCCGGCGGCGGCCTGGCTGCTGATCGCGCTGCGCTGCGTGATGGGCTTCTCGGTCGGCGGAGAATATACCGGGGTGGTCGCCTATCTGCTCGAAGGCTCGCGCCCGGAGCGGCGCGGCCTGATCGCTTCCTCGGCCGCCGCGGCGAGCGAGATCGGCGCGCTGCTCGCGGTGGGCGTTTCCGCGCTCACCGTCAGCGCGATGAGCAATGCCGATCTCGAAGCCTGGGGCTGGCGCATTCCGTTTCTTGTCGGCGCGGCGCTCGCCGGGGCGGTGTGGATCGCGCGCTCGATGATGGAGGAATCGCCCGAGTTCGAGCGGCAGGTGAGTGAGGGCACGGTGCCGGCCAATCCGCTGCGCCACGCGCTGGTCGAGCAACGGCGCGGCGTCGCCCGCGCGTTCGCCATCTCGGCGCTCGGCTCGATCACCTATTATGTCGGCATCACCTACGTTCCCGCCTTCCTCGCCTCGGCGGGGGCGATGGCCGAGGGGGATTCGCTCTGGCTCTCGACGATCGCGGCGGTGGCGGTGATCCTGGTGACGCCGTTCGTGGGCCTGCTCTCGGACCGGATCGGGCGAAGGCCCGTGCTGCTCGGCCTCGCCGCGCTCAGCGCACTGCTGCCGATCACGATGTTCTCGCTGATGGCCGGCGGCGACTGGGGACGGGCGCTGCTCGGCGCCGTGATCCTGGCCGGAGTCGCGGGCGGGGTCAGCGCGGTCGGCGCGGTCGCCACGGCCGAGCAGTTCACCGGCGAGGGCCGGGTCAGCGGCCTCGCCTTCGGCGCGACCGGCGCGACCGCGATCTTCGGCGGCCTCACCCCGTGGCTGGCGCAGTTGCTGATCGAGCGCACGGGACGCCCGGAAATGCCGGGCCTGATGATCGCCGTGGTGGCGCTCTGCGTGCTGCCGCTGTTTCTCAGGATGCGCGAGACGGCGCCGGGCAAGGACGACTCAGCTGCGCGCTATGACAGCGCGATTTAGCCCCGCCGCGCCGCGATGTGGGCTTCGACGATCCGACCCAACACCACCAAGGGAACATTGCCGCTGGTCACCAAGGCATCGTCGAACGCGCGCAGATCGAAGCGCTCGCCGAGCGCGCGCTGGGCCTGAGCGCGCAGGCGGTTGATCTCGCTGTGGCCGACCTTGTAGCCGCAGGCCTGGCCCGGCCAGGCGCAATAGCGGTCGACCTCGCTGGTCACTTCCTCGGCCGACGAGCCGTTGGTCTCGGCGAACCATTGGATGGCGTGATCGCGAGTCCAGCGCTTGGCGTGGAGGCCGGTGTCGACGACGAGGCGGCAGGCGCGGAACGACAATGACTGGAGATAGCCGAGGCGGCCGAGCGGATCGCCCTCGTAGACGCCGAGCTCGTCGCCGAGCTGTTCGGCATAGAGCGCCCAGCCTTCCGAATAAGCGTTGAACGCGAGCAGGGTGCGCACCAGCGGCACACGGAAGGCATATTCGCCCTGCCAGACGTGGCCGGGAATGCCCTCGTGGAAGGCCAAAGTCTTGAGGCCGAAGCGCGGGTCGCGCGACGTATCGTGGAGGTTGACGTAGAGGTTGCCGGGGATCGTGCCGTCGATCGATCCGGCGCCGGCATAGGCGCCCGGCGCGCCGATCTCGATCTCGGGCGGCACGCGCTTCACGATCAGGCTGCCGCGGACCATCGTCGAAAAGGCGCGCGGCAGGCGGGTGCGCATGTCGGCGATCGCCGCGCTCATATAATCGAGCAGCTGCTGACGCCCCGCGTCGGTGTTCGGGAAGAGATTGGCGGGGTCGCGGCCGAGCGCGGTCATCCGCGCTCCGACGCTGCCCTGCGTCAGGCCCCGGGCGCGAAGGATCGTGTCCATTTCCGACTGAAGCGCGCGAAGCTCCTCGAGCCCCTGCGCGTGAACCTCGTCGGGCGTGCGGGTGGTGGTCGTGGCCGCCTTGAGCGCCCAGGCATAATAAGCCTCGCCCTGCGGCAGTTTCCACACGCCCGCATCGGAGGTCGCGCGCCCACGCTGACGCTCGAGTTCGGCGATTTGCCGAGCAAGCGCGGGCGCGACCTTCTCGCTGGCCAGCCGCTCGGCGCGCGCGGCGAACCCGCCGGGGATCGCGGCGGTGCGGCGAGCGAGCGAGGTGACGATGCCCCATTCGGAGACCGGCTGGGCGCGGACGGCGCGTTGCTGGCGGAGCGACTTGTCGAGCAGGAAATCGGGGGCGACGACGCCGATCGAGGAATCGTGGGCGAGCCGCGCAGTCTCGCCGTCGAGCGCCGCGGCATAGGCCTCGATCCGCGCCAGATAAGCCTCGGCGTCGGCGGCGCTGGCGATCTGGTGGTTGCTGTCGAGCATATCGGGGATCTCGACGAACGCGCCGGTATTCTGCGCCGCGACATAGGGCGCGTTGCGGTACGACCAATTGTTGTTGAGCACCGCGACGTCGCCAAAGGGAAAGGCGAAGCCCTCGGCCGCGGTCTCGTGCGCGGTGCGGACCACGTCGAGCGTGATCCGCGCCTCGGGGGAAAGACTGCTCGAGTCGATCGCGCGCAGCCGGGCGAGGCGCTCCGCCACCCGGCCCGCAATCGTCCGCTGGCCCTCGGGCGAGCGATCCGTGAGCGAGGATTTCAGCGCCGCGCGCGCGCCCGTGTCGAGCCCGAGCGCCGAGGCGTTCTCCGGATAGTCGACGAGCAGTGCCTCGGCGATGTCCGCGAAGTCGCCGCCCTGTGCGGACGAATCCTGAAAAGCCAAGGCGGGGAGGGGCGCGGCGAGGGCGAGCGCGCCGGCGCCGAGCAGAAAATCGCGGCGGTCGATCATGATCTGGAGTTCCGGTCTCTCAGCTTACGGAAGGCGGCGGATCCGCTGGGGCGACGTTGAGGCAGGTGCCGTCGGCGGCGACGATCGTCACACGGCTGCCCGCCGGAAGGTCCGGGCCGCGCGCGTTCCACACGCCGTCGCCGACGCGAACCCGGCCCTGGCCATTCTCGATCGCCTCCTCGACCGTGACCGTCTTGCCGATCAGCCGAGCGGCGCGCGCGTTGAGGTCGGGGTCGTCGTTGCGCACCGGATTGCGCGCATAATAGGCCCTTCCGGAGAAGACCGCGGCGAAGGCGAGCACCGCGAACAGCACCGCCTGGAGCGGGAAGGAAAGGTCGACGAAGGCGAGGACGATTCCGACCACCGCCGCGGCCATCGCGATCCAGACCAGGAAGATGCCGGGCGCGAAGATTTCGAGGATGGCGAGCAGGCCGGCGGCGATCAGCCACCACCAGTGCGGTGCGAGGTTTTCGAGGAGGTTCATTGCTGTTCTCCCTCGAACGGACCGCGGCGCCCGCCGCCAGCGCCGCCGCCATCGCCGCGCCCGAGCGCGTCGCGGGCGAGCTCGCCGATACCGCCGAGCGTGCCGATCAGCTGGGTCGCCTCGACCGGGAACAGGATCGTCTTGGCATTGGGCGAGGTGGCGAAGCGGCCCACCGCCTCCACATATTTGAGCGCGACGAAATAGTTGATCGCCTGGCTCGAGCCGCTCTCGATCGCGTCGGACACCATCTGGGTCGCTTTGGCTTCGGCCTCGGCCGACCGCTCGCGCGCCTCGGCGTCGCGGAAGGCGGCTTCTCGGCGGCCTTCGGCCTGCAGGATCTGGCCCTGCTTCTGGCCTTCCGCCTTGAGGATCTCGGAGGCGCGCAGGCCTTCGGATTCGAGGATCAGAGCGCGCTTCTCGCGCTCGGCCTTCATCTGGCGGCCCATCGCGTTGACGATGTCGGCGGGCGGGCGGATGTCCTTGACCTCGACGCGGGTGATCTTGACGCCCCAGGCCTCGGTGGCGAGGTCGACGACGGTCAGCAGCCGGGCGTTGATCTCGTCGCGCTTGGAGAGGTTCTCGTCGAGGTCCATCGAGCCCATCACGGTGCGCAAGTTCGTGGTGGTGAGCTGCATGATCGCGAGATAGAGGTCCGACACCTCATAGGCCGCCTTGGCCGCGTCGAGCACCTGGAAGAAGACGATGCCGTCGACTCCGACCATCGCATTGTCCTTGGTGATGATTTCCTGGCCGGGAATGTCGAGCACCTGCTCCATCATGTTCACCTTGCGGCCGACCCGATAGAAGAAGGGCATGAAGAAGTTGAAGCCCGGATGGGCGACCGTGGTGAAGCGGCCGAAATATTCGATCGTGTAGTGATAGCCCTGGGTGACGATCTTGATGCTGGAGAACAGATAGAGTAGCACCACCGCCAGCCCGAGCAACGCCGCTATAAATACCGGG
>DASQJU010000119.1:0-9169 GCA_035630915.1 Allosphingosinicella sp. | reverse complement strand
GAGCTGGCGCGCCTCGCCCGAGACGCCGTGGGTGGCACCGGGATAGACCATCATCTCGAACGGGCGGCTGCCGGCCTGCAAAGCGCCCATCAGCACGGTCGAATTCTCGAACACGACATTGTCGTCCGCCATGCCGTGGATCAGCAGCAGCGGATCGGCGATCCGCTCCACATTGGGGATCGCGCCGGAGGCGACGTAGGGCGCGGGATCGGTGGCGGGATTGCCGAGATAGCGCTCGGTATAGTGCGTGTCGTACAGTTCCCAGCGCGTGACCGGCGCGCCCGCGATGCCGGCGGCGAAGGTGCCCGGCGCCGCCTCGAGCAGCTTCACCGTCATGTATCCGCCATAGGACCAGCCGTAGACCGAGATATGGTCGGGATCGACATAGTCCTGGCCGCGCAGCCAGCTGACGCCGGCGAGCTGGTCCTGGACCTCGACCGTCCCCATCGCCCGGTTGATCGCGTCCTCGAACGCCTTGCCGCGGTCGGGCGAGCCGCGATTGTCGATCGAGAAGACGATATAGCCGCGGTCGACCAGATATTGCTGGAGCGGATTGCCCCAAGCGCGAGTCACCTGCCGCCCCGCCCCCGGCCCGCCATAGACTTGGACGAACACTGGGTAGCGCCGGCCCGGCTCGCGCGGGGGCGAGAGCATCCGGTAGTGAAGCTCGGTGCCGTCGCTGGCGCGGATCGTGCCGAACACCGGCGCGACGTGGCTGGCGAGAAAGGGCCCGTAGGGATGGCTGGCGTCGAGCCGGTTTTCCTCGATCCAGGCGATCCGCCGTCCGCTGGCATCGGCGAGATAGGTCTGGGCGGGCTGGGTCGGGCTCGAGCGGGTGACCAGCGCGCGGGTCGCCCGCTCGTCCATCTCGGCGCTGTTCCACCATCCCGCCTCGGTAACCCGGTGGGGCGTGCCGCCGCGCGCGAGATCGATCCAGTAGAGCTGGTTCTCGAGCGGCGTTTCCTGGTTGCCCGTGAAATAGATGCGTCCCGCCCGTTCATCGACGCCGACGACGCGGGCGACCGCCCAGTTGCCGCGGGAGAGCTGGGTCCAGCGGCCGTTCCTGAAGCGGTAGATGTGCGAATAGCCGGAGCGCTCCGACGTCCAGATCAGGCTGCCGTCGCGCAGCACGCGCAGATTGTCGTGGAGATTGATCCAGGTCGGCGAGGTTTCGCTGAACAGCATTGTCGAACGGCCGGTCGCCGGATCGACGCTGAGCATGTCGAGGCGCTTCTGGTCGCGGCTCTCGCGCTGGACGAGCAGGGTGCGCCCGTCCGGAGTCCAGTCGACCCGGGCGAGATAGATGTCGGCGTCCGCGCCGAGATCGACCTTGACCCTGCCCGAGCCGTCCGGAGCCATGACGTAGAGCTCGACGCGCGCATTGGGCGTGCCCGCCGCCGGGTAGCGCTGCTGGTAGGTTCGCGTTCCCTCGGTGCCGATCGCGGTGCGGGTGACGACGCGCACCGGCGCCTCGTCGACCCGGGCGACGGCGACGTAGCGGTCCCCGGGCGCCCACCAATGGCCGGTGCGGCGGTCCATTTCCTCCTGCGCGACGAACTCGGCGACGCCCCAGGTCACTGTGCCGCCGCCATCCTCGGTCAGCCGCCGCTCGTCGCCGCCGTCGGCGTCCACCACGTAGAGATTCTGGTCGCGGACGAAGGAGAGATAGCGGCCCGCTCGGGAAACCTGCGCGTCCAGCTCGGTCTGCGGCGTCTGCGTGATGCGGCGGACGTTGCCGTCGAGGCCGGCGAGAAAGAGGTCGCCGTCGAGCGGCACCAGGATCGAGCGGCCGTCGGGCGACCAGTCGTAACTGACGATGCCGCGCACGCCGGACAGCCGCGCACGCTCGCGCCGCATCCGTTCGTCCTCGGAAAGCTCGGCGCCGCTGCCGAGACGGGCGCTGTCGACCAGCATCCGCGCCTGGCCGGTGCTCGTGTCGACCGCCCACAGATCGTAGCGGTCGCGATCGTCGGCGCGGGGGCGCAACATCGTGGCAAGTCGCCCGTCCGGCGACAGCTTCAGGAGGCGCGGCGCCGGCCCCGACAGCGACGGGCTGGCAAAGATGCGCTCGAGGGCGAGCTCCTCGGCCTGGGCAGGAAGAGCGGCGGCGAGGAAGGCGGCGGCGGCGAAAGCGGGAAGGATGCGCATGGCACTTCCTAGCCGGTCTGCAGGCAAAGAAAAGGGCGGGGAAAACACGATGTTCTCCCCGCCCTTTCAATCTGATGTGAAGGCTCAGCCCTCGACGGGCTCGGCCGCCGCTTTCGCCGCCTTGGAGGCGTCGAGATGGCGCGTGTCGCGGCGCTCGGCGATGCGGGCCGACTTGCCGGTGCGGCCGCGCAGATAATAGAGCTTGGCGCGGCGAACGGCGCCGCGGCGCACGACCTCGATCGAATCGACGTTCGGCGAATAGAGCGGGAAGACGCGCTCGACGCCCTCGCCGAAGCTGATCTTGCGGACGGTGAAGGAGCTGCCCAGGCCGCGATTGGCGCGGGCGATGCAGACGCCTTCGAAATTCTGGATTCGGGTGCGCTCGCCCTCGACGACCTTGACGCCGACGCGCAGCGTGTCGCCCGGGCGGAATTCGGGAATGGCCTTGCCCGACTTGAAATGCTCGATCGCCTCGGCCTCGAGCTGCTGGATGATGTTCATCGTTCTACTCTTCTTCTTCGCGCCGCGCGCCAGAGGGCGGTGGCCTTCGCGCGTCCCCGTGACGCTCGATCAGGTCCGGCCGCCTTAGCCGTGTCTCGTCTTCCGCCTGGCGTCTCCGCCAAGCCGCGATCTTCGCATGATCCCCCGATCGCAGCACTTCGGGGATCCTGCGCCCTTCCCATTCGACAGGCCGGGTATAATGAGGGTATTCGAGAAGGCCGCTTTCAAAGCTTTCCTCCTCACCGCTCGAAGGCGCGCCCATTACCCCGGGAAGCAGCCGAACGCAAGCGTCGAGGAGGGCGAAAGCGGCGGTTTCCCCGCCCGACAGCACATAGTCGCCGATCGAGACCGGGATGAGCTTCCGCGCCTCGAACAGCCGCTCGTCAATCCCCTCGAACCGGCCGCACAGGATGGTGGCCCCGAGGCCGCCCGCCAGCTCGCGCACATAGGCCTGGGTGAGCGGCGCGCCGCGCGGGGTCATGACCAGCATCGGCCGCGCGTCGGCGACGCTGTCGAGCGCCGCAGCGAGCACGTCGGCGCGCATCACCATCCCCGCCCCGCCCCCGGCCGGCGTGTCGTCGACCGAGCGATGCTTGTCGGTCGCAAAATCGCGGATTTGGACGGTATCGAGCGACCAGATGCCCTCGGCGAGCGCGCGGCCGGCGAGGCTCATGCCCAGCGGCCCGGGAAACATCTCCGGGTAGAGGGTCAGGACGGTGGCGGCCCAGGTCATCGCGGCGTGGATGTGGGGGTAACGAGATTGAACCGTAGCGCCTGGATGGTCGGCGGATTGGTCGGCGCCAGGAGCAGCTGGCCCTGCAGCGTGCCGCGCTCGCAGGCCCACTGGAAGCGGCCCGCAAGCGCGCCATTGGCCTCGATCGGCGAGTCGGTGCGGCAGTTCCCGGCCTGAGCCTTCAGCCGCGCGAACTCGCGCGCCCAATTGTCGGCCGTGCGGTCCATCAGGAAATTCATCGCCAGGGCGCCGCGACCCGGATCGAGACTCCCCGCCTGCCACATCGCCGCCGAGACGCGATAGGCGCCGGCGAGCGCTCCGCTCACTGGAATCGACCGACCAGCCAGTAGTCCAGCGTGGTTGAGCTCGACGGCGGCCGCCCAGACCGGCGGCGACGGGCCGGCATAGGTGCGGTTCGCGAAGGCGAAGATCGCGACGCCGCGCTCGGGCAGCAGCAGCAGGTACGAACCGTAGCCCGGATATCCGCCCCCGTGGCCGAGCGTCAGGCCGAGATCGCAATCCTGGGCGACGCGAAAGCCCATGCCGTAGGCGGCCGCCTGTGGGCAGTTGTTCGGGTCGCCGGGCCGGCGGGAGACGGCGACGAAGTTCAGCCCCTGCGCCAGCTCGCGCACCGACGAGCGGCGCACGGGGCCCGTCTCGGGTCCGTCGCGTGGCGGCCAGGCGGAGAGCAGGAAGGCGGCCCATCGGGCGTAATCGCGCGCGCTGGTGATCACCCCGCCCATCGCGCCGAACGCGCCGCGGGCCATGTCCGGTTCGCGGGCGAAGGCGTCGTTCTCCCAGCGCCAACCGGACGCGAACCGGTCGCGCCGCACCCGCGCGACATCGTAGCCGGTGTCGTTCATGCCGAGCGGGCGCATGATCTCGGCCTGGATATAGTCCTCGAACGGGCGGCCCGAGACGTTGGTCACGATCCGCCCGAGCAGGGCGTAGCCGAGATTGGAATATTCGAAGGCCGTCTGCGGCGCGCGGGTGAAGGGTACGCCGGCACGGAGCATCGCGGTGAACTCGGCCTCGGCCAGCGGCGTCTGGCGATCGCCCCAGGGATCGTCGGTGACGAAGCCGCCGGCGTGGGACAGTAGGTCGCGCACGCGGATGCGGGGACTGTCGCTGGTCGGATAATGCCAGCCGCGCAGCTCGGGCACATATTCCTCGGCCAGCGCATCGAGCCGCAGGCGGCCCTCGTCGCGCAGCTTGAGGATGGCGAGCGCGGTGAACGCCTTGGACATCGAGGCGATGCGGAACAGGCTGTCGGGCGTGACGATCTCATTTTGATCCAGCGTGCGGCTGCCGAGCGTCTGGACGTAGGCGAGATGCCCGTCGGCGACGATACCGAAGGCCAGGCCAGGGACGTGCTGCTCCTCCCGGTAGCGCACGAAAAGACGGTCCAGCGACGGGCCGATCTGCTCGATCCGGGCGGCGAGATTGGAGGTTCCTGGCGGCTGCGCGGCGGCGGGAATCGCGGCGGCGAACAGCAAAGCGGCGAGAAGGGTCTTGCGCATGATCACGGGATAGGGCCTCCCCTTCGCCGGAACAATCGTCAACGCACGGCGCTGGAGGGTCGATGGAGGAGCCGCAACTCGATTGCCTGATCGTCGGCGGCGGCCCCGCCGGGCTGACCGCGGCCATCTATCTTGCGCGATTCCATCTCAACGTGCGGGTGATCGATGCCGGGGACAGCCGTGCGCTCTGGATCCCCTGCACGCACAACCATGCCGGCTTCCCGGACGGAATTTCGGGAAAGGAGCTGATCGCCAGGATGAAGGCGCAGGCGGAGAAATATGGCGCCGCCATCGAGGCCGAGCGCGTGACTCGCCTCGACCCGATCGCGGGCGGCTTTTGCGCCACCTCGGGCTCGGGCACCGTCAGCGCGCGCGCCGTTCTCCTCGCGACCGGCACCCAGAACCGCCGGCCGCCGATGGACGAGGATCTGCACGAAGAGGCGCTGGCGCGCGGCCTGATCCGCTACTGCCCGATCTGCGACGGCTATGAGGTGACCGACCGCAAGGTCGGCGTCATCGGCAGCGGCGCGCGCGGCGTCGCCGAGGCGGTGTTCCTTCGCTCCTACACCGCGGACATCACGTTGATCGCGCCGGACCGGGCGCATGATCTCGCAGCCGACGACAGGAAGCAGCTCGCGAATCTCGGCATCGTGGCCGTGGACGGTCCCTGCCACGCGGTCGCCGCGCTGGCCGACGCGATCGTCGTCGAGACCGCGCACGGACACCACACGTTCGACAGCGTCTATCCGGCGCTCGGCTCCGACGTGCGCTCGGAGCTCGCCGGCCAGGTCGGCGTCGCGCTCAACGAGACCGATTGCATCCAGGTCGATTCCCACCAGCGCACCAACGTTCCGGGCATCTACGCGGCGGGGGACGTGGTCATCGGCCTCGACCAACTCAGCCACGCCATGGGCGAAGGCGGGGTCGCGGCGACGACGATCCGCAACGACCTTGCCAAGGTGCGTCCATTCCTCCGCTAGATTTGTGTATTGTTTCTATAATACACCTGTGCCAAGCTCCGCCATAAACAAGGAGTTAGCATGAATCTCAGCACTTTGCCGCCGCTCGCTTTTGCCGCCCTGCTCGCGGCATGCGGCAATGCCCCGGAAGTGGTGACGCAGGGAGACAGGCTCGAAGCCACGCTCGAGCGGGAATGGGCTCCCGACGCTTCCGCGGCGCGCCAGGGCGCGTTCAGCGCGGACGGCCGTTTGCTGGCGACCAGCAGCGCTTCGGGCCGCATCGTCGTGCGCGAGACGAAGGGCTGGAGGGTTCTCGGGGTCTTGTTCCATCCGGTCGGCGCGACGGCCGCAATCTTCTCCGCCGACGGGCGCAGACTCTACAGCAGCGGTTATGACGGTATGGTCCGCGTCTGGGATTTGGCCACGCGCCGCGAGATCGGGCGGCTGGCCGGCGCCCAGGGCACGATCTGGAGCATGGACATCTCGCCCGACGGCCGGCGACTCGCCGCGGCGGGCGAGGACAAGATCATCCGCATCTGGCCGCTCGACCGAAGCGGCCCGCCGCTGCAGCTTTCGGGGCATCAGCTCAATATCTGGGAGGTCCGCTTCAGCCCGGACGGCCGCCGTCTCGCCAGCGCCAGCTTCGACCAGACGGCACGCATCTGGGACGCGCAAAGCGGCGCGCCGCTGATCACCCTCGCCGGTCACAGCGAAGCGGTGGTCGGCCTCGACTACAGTCCCGACGGACGAACGATCGCTACCGCGAGCGACGATTCCACCATCCGCCTGTGGCGGGCCGCCGACGGCCGGGCGCTCCGGGTCATCGACAGTGGCAATCACGTCTATCAGCTTGCCTTCAGCCCCGACGGGCGCTGGCTCGCCAGCGGCGGGCGCGCACGCGGCGCCGTGGGAACCCTGTGGTATCAGCTGACCGGATCGGGCGGAGAGGCGCGACCGGTTCGGCTCTGGCGGGTCGCGGATGGCGCGTTGGTTCAGACGCTGGCCCAGAGCAACGACATTTTCCAGATCGCCTTCGCGCCCGACGGCCGCCACCTGGTCAGCGGCGACGACGACGGCCGCACGCGGGTGTGGCGCCTGGCGCCGCGGCGCTGATCAGGCGAGGAAGGCCGGGTCGGCGACCACCCTGCCCGCCTCGAGATCGGCGATGCCGGGGCGGAAGGGGATCATCGCGCGCTTGCCGTCGGGCTTCTCGATCTCCAACACGTCGCCGGCACCGAAATTCTCGACCGCGACCACCGTTCCAAGCGGCCTGCCGGCCGAATCCTCGCAGGGAAGGCCGATCAGATCGGCGTAATAATATTCCCCCTCTTCGAGCGGGGGGAGCGCGGAGCGCGGCACAGTCAGCAAGCTGCCGCGCAGCCCCTCGGCCGCGGTGCGGTCGGCGATCTCTGCGAAACGGGCGATGGCCCCCGCGCTTCCTGGCTTGACCGCCTTGAGCGTCAGGGGCCGATCGCCCGCGAACAAAGTCTTGTGCCGCTTCAGGCTGTCGACGCCTTCGGCGAACAATTTCAGGCGCACCTCGCCGCCGAGCCCATGTGCTCCGGCGACGGCGGCGAGGGTGACCTGGGAGTCGGCCAAGGCTTAAGCCTGCTCGGCCTTCTCCGCGCCCTCCTCGGGAGCGGCTTCGTCGGCGCCCTCGGCCGGAGCCTCGGCGGACTCGCCCTCATTGGCGGCGTCCTCGGCCGGGGCCGCTTCCTCGGCAACGGGCGCCTCTTCGGCGACCGGAGCTTCCTCAGCGGCGGCTTCCTCGGCGACCGGGGCCTCCTCAGCAGCGGCCTCCTCAGCGGCCGGAGTCTCCTCGGCGACGGCTTCCTCGACCGGAGCCGCTTCAACGGCGACTTCCTCGGCGGCGGGCTCTTCAGCCGCGGCTTCCTCGGCGACCACGTCCTCGGCAGCCGGAGCTTCCTCGGCGGCGGCTTCGACGGTCTCCTCGGCCGGGGTCTCGGCGGCTTCCTCAACCACCGGCTCCTCGGCGGGCGCGGCGGCGGCCTCGGCGGCAGCGGCGTCCTTGGCGACACGCTCCTCGGCGCGCTCCTTGGCCTTCTCGCCCGGCTCACCCTTGGTCGGGTTGCTGCGCGCGGCGCGCTCCTTGATGCCGGCGGCGTCGAGGAAGCGGAGCACGCGGTCCGACGGCTGGGCGCCGACCGAGAGCCAGTGACGGATGCGGTCCGCGTCGAGCTTCACGCGGTCTTCGTTGTCCTTGGGCAGCAGCGGATTGTAGCTGCCGACGCGCTCGATGAACTTGCCGTCGCGCGAATTGCGCGAGTCGGCGACGACGATCTTGTAGTAGGGCCGCTTCTTCGCACCGCCCCGGGAAAGCCTGATTGCAACTGCCATTTTACGTTTCCTTTCTGATACTTATTTCTTGAAATTCTTGGGAAGATTGAACGGCGCGCCGCCCGCGCCGGGAAGGCCGGGTAGACCGCCGGAGGGCATGCCGCCGGGCCCGCCAAGGCCGCCAAGACCTCCTGCGCCGCCCATGCCGCCACCGCCGCCGAATAAAGCGCCGAGCTTGCCGAGGCCGCCCATCTTGCGGATCTTCTTCATCGCGCTGGACATCTCCTGGTGCATCTTGAGGAGCTTGTTGACCTCCTGCACCGTGGTGCCCGAGCCGTTGGCGACGCGGATCTTGCGCTTGGCGTTGAGCAGCTCGGGCTTGAGCCGCTCCTTCGGCGTCATCGAGGTGATGATCGCGTCGAGCCGGCCGAGAACATTGCCCTCGAGCACCCCGCTCTCGTTGATCTGGTTCTTCACCTTGCCGATGCCGGGAAGCATCGAGGCGAGCGCGCCGAGGCCGCCCATGCGCTGCATCTGCTGGAGCTGCTGGCGAAGATCGTTGAGGTCGAACTGACCCTTGGCCATCTTGCGGGCCATCGCCTCGGCGTCTTCGGCCTTGATCGTCTCCTGCGCGCGCTCGACCAGGCTGACGACGTCGCCCATGCCCAGGATGCGGCCGGCGACCCGCTCCGGGTGGAACGGCTCGAGCTTGTCGATCGCCTCGCCGGTGCCCACGAACTTGATCGGCCGCCCGGTCACCGCGCGCATCGACAAAGCCGCGCCGCCGCGAGCGTCGCCGTCCATCCGCGTCAGGACCACGCCGGTGAGGTCGATCTGGTCGGTAAAGCTCTTGGCGACGTTGACCGCGTCCTGGCCGGTCATCGAATCGGCGACGTAGAGCATGTCGCTGGGATCGACGGCCCGCTTGATGGCTTCGAGCTCGCCCATCAGTTCGTCATCGATATGGAGGCGGCCGGCGGTGTCGACGATCAGCGTGTCGAAGCCGAGGT
>DASQJU010000118.1:0-10252 GCA_035630915.1 Allosphingosinicella sp. | reverse complement strand
AAGGTGCTGATCGCGCTTTATGAGAACGAGACGCCGTTCGAGCCGGTGATGATCGATTTCGGCGATCCGGAGACGCGTGCGGCGCTCGCCGCGTTGTGGCCGCTGGCGAAGATACCGGTGCTGGAGGATATGGCGCGCGGCGAAATCGTCCCGGAAACGACGATCATCATCGACTATCTCGACCGCGATTATCCGGGGCCGGTCCGGCTGGTTCCCGAGGATCCGGAGGCGGCGCGGGAGATGCGCTTGTGGGACCGCGTCTTCGATCTCCACGTCCAGGCGCCGATGCAGCGGATCGTTGGCGACCGCCTGCGGCCCAACGACCAACGGGATACCTTCGGCGTTGCGGAATCGCGCCGGGCGCTGACGACTTCGCTCGGGCTCGTCGAAAGCGCCGCCACTGCGCGGCAATGGGCCGGCGGCGACGCCTTCGGCCTCGCCGACTGCGCGGCGATGCCGGCCCTGTTCTATGCCGACAAGGTGATGCCGTTCGGCAGCGATTACCCGCATGCGACGGCATTGCTCGAGCGGCTCAAGGCGCGGCCCAGCGTCGCCCGGGTGCTGGCCGAAGCCGAGCCCTGGTTCCAATATTTCCCGCAGGAATGAGCGCCTTCTCGCAGCGCGTCGCGGAGCTGACCGGCGCCGAGGAAGAGACGATGGAGCGGCTGGCCGGGGGCGATGTCAGCGGCGCCCTGCTCGTCACGCGGCCCGACGGCGGCAAGGTGGTCGCCAAGGGCGGGATGACGGCGATCGAGGCGATGATGCTGCGCAGCCTCGCCGAGGCCGGCGTTCCGGTGCCACCGATCGAGGGCGAGTATGACGGCGTGCTGCTGCTGGGCTTCGTCGAGAATGACGAATTGTTCAGCCCGCGCGCCTGGGCGGACCTCGGCGAGACTTTGCGCAGGCTGCATCTCTGCCGGGGCGAGGATTATGGCTGGCCGATGGACTTCGCGGCGGGCTCGGTGCTGATCCCAAACCGTCCGTCGCGCGATTGGGGCCAGTTCTGGGCCGAGGAGAGGCTGGTCGCTCCGGCGGGGCTGCTCGACCGGCCATGGCGCGAGCGTGTGGCGAAAGCGGCCGAGATCGCCCGCGACCGCCTCCCTTCCTCGCCGGCGCCGACTTTGCTGCACGGCGACATGTGGCGCGGCAACGTGCTCGTCGCGGACGGGCGGGTGGCGGCGCTGATCGATCCGATCTGCTATTTCGGCCACGCCGAGGCGGCCCTGGCGATGCTTTCGCTGTTCGATGCCCCGCCGGAGGAGTTCTGGGAGGCCTACGGGCCGCTCGACCCGGATGCGGAGGCGAGGCGCCCGCTCTACGAGCTGTTCCACGCCATCGTGCACATGCGCCTCTACGGCCCGCGCTATGGCCCGATGCTCGACCGGTTGCTGGCGGAGGTCGGCGCCTAGCCGAGCTTGTAGCGCTCGACGATCGAGTAGACCGCGCCGTCGGGCGTCAGAGTGCTTTCGAACAGGGCGAAATCGGCGACGGGGAAAAGCGGGCTTGAAAGGCCACCCGATTGCTCGAGCAGATTGCCGACAGGGCCCGAGCTGCGCTTGAGGCGGGCCAGGGTGATGTGGGGAAGATAGGCGCGCTCGTCGGGCGGGACGCCAACGCGGGCGAGAGCGGCGTCGACCTTCTTGTGCAGGGATTTGAGCGGCCCGTGCGGCGCCACGCCGGCCCAGACCGCATCCGCGGCCCCGCGCCGCTCGAACGTGCCGATGCCGCTGAGCGCGATTTCGAACGGCGCCTGGTGAATCGCGCCGAGCGCGGCGTGGATATCCCCGGCGCGGTGGCGGTCGACCTCGCCGATGAAGCGCAGCGTCAGATGGAGCTGATCCTCGCTCTGCCAGCGCGCCCCGCTGATGCCGCCCATCGCGCCCAGCAGGGTCGCGCGGATCGCCGCGGGCGGTCGGATAGCGACGAACAGGCGGTGCATGTCCCTGTCCTCTACGCCGGTTTTCCTTGAATTGGACCCCAATTCCCCCGATATTCATGCGGCACGGCATTTCGCCGTCGATGGAGGAAGTTTCACATGGCAAATTGGTCTGATCCGCGGATCGGGGCGAGCCAACCGACGACGACGACTGTCGGCCAGGATGTCGCATATGACGCTGGCCTGCGTTCGCACATGCTCTCGGTCTATAACTACATGACTTCGGGCGTTTTGCTGACCGGAGTGGTCGCGATGCTGTTCGCGCAATGGGAGGGCGCGCCTGCCATCCTGTTCGGCCCGGGCATCCTCAAATATCTCATCATGTTCTCGCCGCTGGCGTTCGTGATGGTGCTGAGCTTCGGCATCAACCGGCTGTCGACCAGCACGGCGCAGATGCTCTACTGGGCGTTCGCGGTCGTCATGGGGCTGTCGCTGTCGTCGATCTTCTTCGTCTACACCGGCAGCTCGATCGCGCTGACCTTCTTCGCCACCGCGGCGTCTTTCGCCAGCCTTAGCCTCTACGGCTATACGACGAAGCGGGACCTGTCGGGCATGGGCACCTTCCTGCTGATGGGCCTGGTCGGCCTGATCGTGGCATCGATCGTCAACGTCTTCTGGATGAACGACACGTTCAGCCTGGCGATCGCGGGCATCGGCGTGCTGATCTTCGCGGGCCTCACCGTCTACGACACGCAGCGGATCAAGAGCCTCTACTTCCAGGTCGCGGGCACCGAGTTCATCGGCAAGGCGGCGATCATGGGAGCGCTGCAGCTCTATCTCGACTTCATCAACATGTTCCTGTTCCTGCTGCGCTTCATGGGCAACCGGAACTAGGCTTCAGGCCGATCGGAACGCGAAGGGCCCGGCGGAAACGCCGGGCCCTTTTGCTATGCGCGAAGGTGCCGCCGGAAGAAGGCGAGCGTCTCGGCCCAAGCGGCCTCGGCCGCCTCGCGATTGTAGCGCGCCGCCGACGTGTCGTTGTGGAAGGCGTGATCGACGTTCGGGAATTCGTGGACGGTGACGTCCTTGCCCGCCGCGCGCAGCGCCTCGGCGAAGGGCCGCGCCGTGCCGTTCACGCGGGCGTCGAGGCCGGCGAGGATCAGCAGCATATGCGCCTGGACGCGCGCGGCCTCCGAGGGATCGGGCGCCGGGCCGTAGAAGGGGACCGCCGCCCTGAGCGCCGCGCCCGAGCCGACGGCCAGCCGGTCGACCATGCCGCCGCCCCAGCAGAAGCCGACCGCGCCGACCTTACGTGAACCGCCCGCCGGCGAGGCGAGCCACTGGACCGTGGCGACCCCGTCGGCGACGGTCTCCGCCATGACGAGCTGGCCGATCATTGTGCGGGCCTGATCCTCGCTTTCGGGCGTGCCGCCCGCGGGGCTCAGGAAATCGGGCGCGAGCGCGGAGAAGCCGGCGACCGCGAGCCGCCGGGCGACGTCGCGGATATGATCGTTGAGGCCGCGATTTTCGTGAATGACGAGCACGAGCGGGAGATCGTCCGCGCCATCGGCCGGCGCTGCATTGTAGCCGCGATAATGGCGGCCGGGCCGGGGCTCCCATTCGAGCGGCTGGGTGCGGATGCGGCGGTCGTCGGGCGCCACCAGCGGGGCCGCGGCGGCGTGGCAGGCGATGCTGCCGAGCAAAGCGCTCGCAGCCGCCGCGCCGCCGGCGATGCGGGTCAGCTCGGCCATGAAGGACCGGCGGTCCATGCCTTCATGGGTGAAGTGATCGTAGAGCGCGATCGCGGCGCGTTCGATCGGGCTGGTCATGCCGGCTGCGCCTCGCGCGCCTTCTGCTCGGCGATGATGGCGTCGTCGATCTCCCGGGCGCGGACCGAGGCGGGGCGGGCGGCGAGGCGACCGAAATAGGCCTCGAACGCCGGCCGTTTCTCGATCGAGCCGAACATCATGCCCCAGCCGATTTGCGCGCCGACATAGACGTCGGCTGCGGTGAAGCGCTCCCCGCAGATGTAGGGGCCGGGCTGGAGGGCCCGTTCCAGCGCGTCGATCGTCTCCTCGAAGCTGCCATAGCCGGCCATCATCTTCTTGTCGGGCGGCGCGAGCAGGCCGAGGGACTTGCCGGTCACCGCCTGCTCGACCGGGCCGGCGGCGAAGAACAGCCAGCGATAATAGGGCCCGCGCTCGCGGCTCGCCGGCGGCGGGGCGAGGCCCTTGTCGGGAAAGGCGTCGGCGAGATAGGCGCAGATCGCTGCCCCCTCGGTGACGACGGTGTCGCCGTGCTTGATCGCAGGCACCTTGCCCATCGGATTGATCGCGAGATAGTCGGCGCCCTTCATCGTCGTGCCGTAATCGAGCAGGACGGTGTCGTAAGGCTCGCCAACCTCCTCGAGCATCCAGCGCGCGATGCGGCCGCGCGACATCGGATTGGTGTAGAGGGTGAGATCGGTCATGGCGCTTCTCCTCTGCGGGCCCGCAATCTAGCGGAGCACGGGACGATGCGACAGCCCGTCAGCGGCGTCGGCGGAGCAATTCGCCGACGCTGACCACGCGATAACCGCGCGCGCGAAGGCCGCGGAGTACAAGAGGCAGCGCCTCGCGGGCGATCCGGTTTGACCTGTACATGACGTGCATCAGGATGATCGAGCCCGGGCGGACGTGACGCAGAATGGCCTCGGCATAGGCGCTCGGCGTGGCCGCGTCGGACGGGTCTTCCACGTCCCACATGATCAGCCGGTAATCGTGGCGCGCGAGCGCGTTGGGCAGGCCGACAAGCTTCTTACCATAGGGCGGGCGGAACAGATGGGGCGCGGGGACCCCCGCGGCGCGCAGAACGGCGTCCGTGCGAACCACCTCCGTCTCGTGGAAGTCCGGCGTGCGGAAGATCATGCGTTGGTGGCTGAAGCTGTGATTGCCAATCTCGTGGCCGTTGGCGAGCAGTGCGCGCACCAATATGCGACGCTCCTCGACCTCCCTGCCGATCAAGAAGAAGGTTGCGTGCGAACCGGTTTCGCGCAACGCGGCCGTGGCAGCGCCAACCCCTTCGCGGGTTGGGCCGTCATCAAAGCTGAGAGCGACGATCCGCTCCGCCGTCTCGACCCGGCAGATCGCTTCGCCGACCAGCGAGAAACAGCGCGCATTGCTGATTTGAAACAAGGCGACCGCGGTGGCGGCGAGCAGGGCCAAAGCGGTCCCGCCCGCGACCGCGACGATCCGCCAGCGACGGCTCAAGACGGGCGCCTTAGGCCTGCTCTTCGGGCTGGCCTTGCTGGTCGGCTTCCTTGGCCTTGCCCGCCGCCTTCTTCTTCTTTTTCGAAGCCTTGGGCGGGGCGGGGATGACCTCGAAGGTCGGCGCATTGTCCTTGATCCGCACCTTGACCTCGCCGCCGTGGACGAGCTTGCCGAACAGCAGCTCCTCGGCCAGCGGCTGCTTGATCTTGTCCTGGACGAGACGCCCCATCGGCCGCGCGCCGTACAGGCGGTCGTAGCCGCGCGACGTCAGCCAGGCGCGGGCCTCGTCGTCCAGCTCGATTTGGACGTTGCGGTCGGCGAGCTGCAGCTCGAGCTGCAGGATGAACTTGTCGACGACGCGGGCGACGACCTCGGTCGGCAGGTAAGCGAACGGGACGATCGCATCGAGCCGGTTGCGGAATTCGGGCGTGAACATCCGCTTGACCGCCTCGTCCTGCGCATCCTCCCGGGAGACGTTGCCGAAGCCGATCCCCTCGCTCGCCATGTCGGCGGCGCCGGCATTGGTGGTCATGATCAGGATCACGTTGCGGAAATCGACCGTCTTGCCGTGATGGTCGGTGAGGCGGCCATTGTCCATGATCTGGAGGAGGATGTTGAACAGGTCCGGATGCGCCTTCTCGATCTCGTCGAGCAGGAGCACGCTGTGCGGATGCTGGTCGACGGCGTCGGTCAAGAGGCCGCCCTGATCGTAGCCGACATAGCCCGGAGGCGCGCCGATCAGGCGCGAGACGCTGTGGCGCTCCATATATTCGCTCATGTCGAAGCGCTGGAGCGGGATGCCCATGATCGAGGCGAGCTGGCGGGCGACCTCGGTCTTGCCGACGCCGGTCGGGCCGGAGAAGAGATAGGAGCCGATCGGCTTTTCGGGATCGCGAAGGCCCGCGCGGGCGAGCTTGATCGCCGAGGACAGCCGGTCGATCGCCTCGTCCTGGCCGAAGACGACGCGTTTGAGATCCTTCTCGAGATGCTCGAGCGCCCTTTTGTCGTCGGAGGAGACGCTCTTCGCCGGGATCCGGGCGATGGTCGAGATCACCGCCTCGATCTCCTTGACGGTGATCGTCTTCTTGCGCTTCGACGGCACGACCAGCATCTGCATCGCGCCGACCTCGTCAATCACGTCGATCGCCTTGTCGGGCAGCTTGCGGTCCGAGATGTAGCGCGCGGAAAGCTCGACCGCCGCCTTGATCGCGTCGGGCGTGTACTTGACCGCGTGATGCTCCTCGAAAGCGGTCCTGAGGCCGGTGAGAATCTTGATCGTGTCCTCGACCGTCGGCTCGTTGATGTCGATCTTCTGGAACCGGCGGAGCAGCGCCCGGTCCTTCTCGAAATGGTTGCGGAACTCCTTGTAGGTCGTCGATCCGATGCAGCGGATCGCGCCGTTGGAGAGCGCGGGCTTGAGCAGGTTCGAGGCGTCCATCGCGCCGCCGGAGGTGGCGCCCGCGCCGATCACTGTGTGGATCTCGTCGATGAACAGGATCGCGTCGGGGAGCTTTTCAAGCTCCGAGACCACCGCCTTCAGCCGCTCCTCGAAATCGCCGCGATAGCGCGTGCCGGCGAGCAGCGAGCCCATGTCGAGCGAGTAGATCACCGCGGGCTTGAGCACGTCGGGCACGTCGCCCTCGACGATCTTGCGCGCCAGGCCCTCGGCGATCGCCGTCTTGCCGACGCCCGGATCGCCGACATAGAGCGGGTTGTTCTTGGAGCGGCGGCAGAGGATCTGGATCGTCCGGTCGACTTCGGGGCCGCGCCCGATCAGCGGATCGACCCGGCCGTCCTGGGCCTTCTCGTTCAGATTGACGGTGAACTGCTTGAGAGCGGATTCGGGCTTCTTCTTGCCGTCCTCCTGCTTCGCTTCCTCGGTCTGCTTGCTCTCGGTCGGCGCGGCGATCGCCTCGCCCTTGCCGACGCCGTGGCTGATATAGGTGACCGCATCCAGCCGGCTCATGTCCTGCTGCTGCAGGAAATAGACCGCGTAGCTCTCGCGCTCCGAGAACAAGGCGACCAAGACGTTGGCCCCGGTTACCTCGTCGCGCCCCGACGACTGGACGTGGAGGATGGCGCGCTGGACGACCCGCTGGAACCCGCTGGTCGGCGACGGCTCGGTCTCCGCCGAGACCTTGAGCGATTCGAGTTCGGTGTCGAGATAGTGCCGCACCGCATCGCGAAGCTCGCCGGTCTGGACGCCGCAGGCCTCCATCACGCGGCCGGCATGGACGTCCTCGATCAGAGCGAGCAGCAGATGCTCGAGGGTGGCATATTCGTGGCGGCGGCCGCTCGCCTCGGCGAGGGCGTTGTGCAGAGTCTGTTCGAGCTCACGAGCGAAAGAAGGCATTCGTTACTCCTTCGGGCCCGGCGAGCGATTCACCGGCGCCCTAGACCCCCAATGTCGGCGCTCCGCGCGCCCACATCAAGCGGCCACGCGAATTCCGCTGGGGAAAACCTTATTTCTTGAATAGCTCGTCAGCACTTGAGCGGAAGTTAACCGACGCCTGAAGCTTGGCTTTTACCCGCTCGATCTCGGCTTCCAGCACGGTGATGCGCGCCTCCAGCTCCTCCACCGACAGCGGATCGAGATCCTGCTTGGTCAGGAGCTTCAGCGGATCGTCCGGCTTGTCCGGAAAGAGCTCGTCGAGATCCATCGTCGAAGCGTTGACCGAAGTGGCGCCCAAGTCAATAAACGCTCGCAGTCGAGGGACGAATCGTGGCCGAAATTCCGGACGAGATGTGGGCGATCGATCCGTCGGAAGCCGGCGGACCGGAAGTGCTGGTGCCAGTGCGCCGCCCGGTCCCCGAGCCGGGCAATGACGAGGTTTTGATCAAGGTCGTGGCGGCGGGCGTGAACCGGCCCGACGTGCTGCAGCGGCGTGGCTTTTATCCGCCGCCGCCGGGGGCGCCCTCGATTCCCGGACTCGAAGTGGCGGGGGGAATCGTCGATCTCGGCAAAGGCGCGGCCTATGAGATGATGGGCCAGCCGGTCTGCACCCTCGTGCCCGGCGGGGGTTATGCCGAATATGTGGTGGCTTCGGCCGAGACGTTGCTCCCCGTGCCGCACGGCCTCTCCATGGTCGAGGCGGCGGCGATGCCGGAGACGCTCTTCACCGTCTGGACCAATTTGTTCGAGCGCGCCTACGCCGCGGAAGGGGAGGTCGCGCTCGTCCACGGCGGAACGAGCGGGATTGGGACGATGGCGATAGCCCTCGCCGACCTGTTCGGGCTGAGGATCATCGTCACCTGCGGCAGCGACGAGAAATGCCGCAAGGCCGAGGCGCTGGGTGCGGCCCACGCGATCAATTACCGGACGCAGGATTTCGTGACCGAGGTCGCGCGGCTGACCGGCGGCGCCGGAGTCCACATCGTGCTCGACATGGTCGGCGGGGATTATCTCCAGCGCAATCTCGATTGCCTGGCCGAGGAGGGGCGCCACGTCTCGATCGCTGTTCAGGGCGGCGCCACCGGCGAGCTCAACATCGTCAAGGTGATGCAGCGGCGGCTCACGCTGACCGGCTCGACGCTCAGGCCGCGCTCGGCCCAGTTCAAGGCGCTAGTCGCCGACGAGCTTTCGCGCGCGGTCTGGCCGCATGTCGAGGCGGGCAAGCTGAAGCCGGTGATCGATTCGACCTTCCCGCTGGCGAAAGCCGCGGAGGCCCACCGGCGGATGGAATCGGGCGAGCATGTCGGCAAGATCGTGCTGGAGGTGGGATGACCGAGAAGCTGATCCTCCATGAGTATCCGCCGTCGGGGAATTGCTACAAGATCCGGCTCACCGCGGCCTTGCTCGGAATCCCGATCGAGCGGCGGTTCTACGACATCATGAAGGGCGAGACGCGCACGCCGGAGTTTCTTGCCGAGGTCAACGCCAACGGGCGGATCCCGGTGCTCCAGATCGGCGACCGCTTCCTGCCGGAAAGCAACGCTGCCTGTTTCTATCTCGCCGAAGGTTCCGCCCTCGTCCCCGCCGATGCATTCGAGCGAGCGGACATGCTGCGCTGGATGTTCTGGGAGCAGTACAATCACGAGCCCAACGTGGCGACCCTGCGCTTCTGGCAGGGCTGGGTCGGGATTGACAATCTCACCGACGCTCAGCGCGCCATGCTGCCCGCCAAGCGCGCGGCGGGCGAGGCGGCGCTCGCCTTGATGGACGAGCATCTCGCCACGCGCGCCTGGTTCGTCGGCGAGCGGCTCAGCCTCGCCGATATCGCGCTCTATGCCTACACCCACGTTGCCGAGGAGGGCGGGTACCGCCTGTCCGACTATACGGCGATGGCTGCGTGGCTCGACCGCGTCGCAGCCATGCCGGGGTTCCTGCCGATGGACGCCTGACCGATCAGCTGCAGTCGTCGCCGGGATCGCAGTCCATCATGTCCTCGAACACGAAATAGCCCGCGGTTGCGGTCACGAGGATCAGCGCGCCGGCGCCGATGGCGACCCAGCCCAGCGTCGAGGGGCCGCCATGCCGCTCGCCTTCCTGCTCGCCATTCTGCTGTGCCGCGCCGAGCCGCCGAAGATCCTGGCCCGCGATGAACAGGCGTGGAGGCTGCCGCCCGCTGATGCCCAGTTCAAACCCTTCGCCGATCGCGCTGCGGACCACACCCTCGGAATCCGCGCGGGCCATAGTGGGGGCGATCGCGAGGCCAGCGCGGATCGGGCGCCGCTGGGTGGCGTCGAGCGGAACATGCAGTCGCAGTCCGGCAAACGCGCCCATTTGCGGCCCCTCCCGCGCGACGAGGTCGGCGGCTGCGACGGGCTCAGCGGCGACCACCAGCTGGGCGGAGACGAGCGCCGCCATGACAAGCTTTTTCACTGAAATTTCCTCCCCTTAACGCGCCAGCGTTGGCGAAGAATTGTGGCGCTTTCGGGGCTAAAGCGCGCGCAGCGCGAAGCGCTGCAGCTTGCCGGTCGCGGTCTTGGGCAAAGCGTCGACGAACACGATCTCACGCGGATATTTGTAGGGCGCGATTTGCGCCTTGGCGTGGTCCTGGAGGATAGCGACGAGCGCCGCGTCGGCTGTGTAGCCCGGCGCGGGGACGACGTACGCCTTCACCTTCTGGCCGCGCTCGGGGCAGGGCGCGCCGACGACCGCGCATTCCTGAACTGCAGAATGGGAGAG
>DASQJU010000117.1:0-10011 GCA_035630915.1 Allosphingosinicella sp. | reverse complement strand
TTCGAAACTC
The DNA here is from genome assembly GCA_035630915.1 of Allosphingosinicella sp. GTDB lineage: Bacteria > Pseudomonadota > Alphaproteobacteria > Sphingomonadales > Sphingomonadaceae > Allosphingosinicella. The sequence goes on along the minus strand of DASQJU010000117.1, from coordinate 10,001 downwards.
GGCCCCTGACGATTTACGACGGATTCACGCGCGAGCAGGCCATCGCCTTCGAGCAGCGAAATCAGCGCGCGATGCTCTATACGCCGGGCCTCGTGCTCGCCATCGTCGAGCCATCCAATCTTCGGGCCTTGCAGGAAACACTGGACCGGATGGGGGACGGCGCACGCGTCCTGAATATCGAACTCAAGGATTGTGGCGGTGGAGGGATGTTGGTGGGTATCTCGGTGCCGCCGCTGCTCGAATTCTGGTACGCGCGCCGTTTGCAGACGAGCGGCCTTGTCGCTACCGCCTATCCCGAAGGGCAGGGCCGGGATCCGGGCTGGACCGACCCGTTTGTCGTTCGCAATGCGGCTGTGATAGCCGCTTTTCGCAACCCGCAAGTTCCCCTGGCTGCCAAATACGACGCCCTTTGGAACGTCTTCGCGCAGCGCCTCGCCGCGTTCGCGAGAAACCGCCGACCGGGTTTCAATGCTCAAGGGCGGGTCCGGCGTCTCGGGGGAGGGCCGGTTCACATCTTTCGAGGTGAAATCGTCGGTCGCTCGCTTGCGATCTGCGAGCAGGGGCGGTGGGAGAAGTTGCACATCCAGGCGACGGTTATCCCGGCGGACTCCGTCGGCGTCATGAGCATTTCCATCCAGATCTCGGAGGGCTTCTTCGCGCGGGGCGCCACGCCGCCGAGCGACGAACGTTTCCGGGACAACAGAATTCCTGATTCAGACCTGGAACGCCTCCAGGCGACCATCGTCGCCGCCCTGCAGGGTCAAACTACGGCGCGTGACATCCAGTGTCAGCAATAGGAGCAGCCGCGATGAGGATGGATACGCTGCGGATGACGGTGGGCTTTCTCATCATCGCCTCGCACCTTGCGTCATTCGGGATGGTTTTGCTTGGCGGAACCCTCGTCGCCAGCGAGAGGACGGAGCTGTCTCTCATCATCGCACCGTTGTTCGCCGTCTACGTAACGGCGATCGTGCGGCGGATGCTCGCGATGGAGACGTTCGACAAAACTCCGACTCATCCCGCGGTTGCGATCCTCGGCGTCGGAATTGCGGTTATCTTCGCGCTCGCGATACCGCTGATCATCTGGAGCTTCGAAGCGGGACGCATTGAGAATTTCGATGCGCTCAAGAGCACGATCGGGATCGTCGAGACCTCATTGGGCCTCTACACCGGCGCCCTCGTCGACCGCCTTTTCGGCGGGCCGGCCACGACGGCCCAAGGCGCGCCCCAGCTTACTCCGTGATCGGCGGCGGCGCGCCGGCCCGGCTTTTCCTCAGCAGCAAGAGCAACGGTACGGCGAGCAGCGAGAGGATCATCATCGCTTTGAAGTCGTCGATATAGGCGATCATCAGGGCCTGCCGGTTGATCTCCATATCCAGCATCGCCAGCACTGTCTGAGTCGCCGGCGGCGCGCCGCCGGTGATCACGGGCGGGATCGGCGGCAGCGAATATTGCGTGATGTGGGCGGCGAGATCGCTGTGGCTGACCTGGACGTTGCGGGCCAGCAGCAAGGTCATGATCGAGATGCCGATCGAGCCGCCGATGCTGCGCGAGAGATTGAACAGGGCGGCCGCGGTCGTCCGGTATTTCGCATCCAGCGTGCCGAAGGCGACCGTGTTCAGCGGCACGAAGATGAGGCCGAGCGCCAGGCCCTGCACCGCGCCGCTGATGATCACGGGGCGCGTATCCATCTGCAGGCTGAAGCCCGACATCAGCCAGAGCGAGCCGGCCATGGTCAGCATGCCGATCAGGACGAGCAGGCGCGCGTCGACCTTGCCGACGAGGCGCCCGACGACGATCATCGAGACCAACGTCCCGACGCCGCGCGGGGCCGTGAGGAAGCCCGATTGCAGCACCGAATAGCCCAGCAAGGTCTGCAGCAAAGGCGGCAGCAAAGCGAGGCCGGCGAACAGCATCAGGCCCATGATCGCCATGAACAGCAGGCCGGTGCTGAAATTGCTGTCGGCGAACATGTGCCGGTCGAACAGCGGATTGCGGGCGGTCGCCATGTGGACGCCGAACATCCAGATCCCGGCGATCGCCACCGCGCATTCGATCCTGATCTCCCAGCTCGCGAACCAGTCCATCTGCTCGCCGCGGTCGAGCATCAGCTGCAGGCCTGCGAGCGCGAGGGCGAGCATGGCGAAGCCGAACATGTCGAAGCTGCGGCGGGCCTTGGGAATGGTGGGCATGCAGCGGGCCATCAGCAGGGCCGCCAGCGTGCCGATCGGCAGGTTGATCAGGAACACCCAGCGCCAGTCGAAGCTGTCGGTGAGCCAGCCGCCGAGGACAGGGCCGGCGATCGGGCCGATCATCACCCCGGCGCCGAAGATCGCCATCGCGGTGCCGTGCTTCTCGCGCGGATTGATGTCGAAAAGGGTCGCTTGGGCGAGCGGCACGATGAACGCGCCGGCGACGCCTTGGATGGCGCGGAACAGCACCATTTCGGTCAGATTCTGGGCGACGGCGCAGAGCAGGGAGGCCGCGGTGAAGACGATGACCGACCAGACGAACAGGGGCTTGCGGCCGACCCTGTCGGCGAGCCAGCCGGTGATCGGAATGGCGATGGCCGAAGCGACGATATAGGAGGTCAGGACCCAGTTGATGGTCTCGCGCGTCGCGCCGAGGCTGGCCGTCATGTGCGGCAATGCGACATTGGCGATGGTCGTGTCGAGCACCTGCATCAGCATGCCGAGGATGACCCCAGCGGTGACCAGAATGTGGCGGCCCGGGCTCAGCTGATAATGTTGCGCCGCGGCCGGGGCGGAAGCCATGATCCTAGCGCCGCGCCGCCTGCTGCTGCCGGGGCGGGCGCTCGCGGGTGTCGATGGTAACGCTGGTCGACAGGCCGGCGATCATCGGCCGGCCGGGATCGCCGTCGATCGCGATCCGCACCGGCACGCGCTGGCGCACCTTCACCCAATTGCCGCTCGCATTCTGTGCCGGCAGCACCGAGAATTGCGAGCCGGTTCCGGCGCCGATGCTGGCGACATGGCCGCGCACGTCGAGCCCCGGATAGGCGTCAACTTCGATGTCGGCGGGCTGGCCGACATACATGTTGGCGAGGTCGGTTTCCTTGTAATTGGCCTCGATGTAGGTCGTCGCGCTGCGCACCAGAGTGACGACCGGGACGCCGATCACCACCGCCGCGCCGACCTGCAGCCGATCGGTCTGGCTGATGACGCCGTCGGCGGGTGCGCGAATCTCGGTGCGGGAAAGATTGAGCAAGGCCTGTTCGCGGACAACGCGCGCGGCCTCGATCGCCGGCTGGCCGGCTTGGCCGCCGCCGCGCAGTGCGGCATTGGCGGTGACCGATTCCGCCTGGGCGTTGGCGAGCCGCTCGCGCGCTTCCTGGACGTTGTGGAGCGCCTCGTCGTAACGCGAGCGGGTGATCCAGCCGCGGCGCATCAGCTCGGCCAGGCGTGCATATTCGCGCTGCTGATAGGTGAGATTGGCCTGCGCGCCCGCGATGTCGGCGCCGGTCCCGGAGGAGCGGGCCTCCAGCTGGTTCACCTGAACCTCGGCAGCGGCGATTTGCGCCTCGGCCTGGGCCAGCGCGATGCGGAAGGGCCTGGGATCGACGCGGAACAGGAGCTGGCCGCGGCGGACCCGCTGGTTCTCGTGGACCAGCACGTCCTTGATTACGCCGTTCACCTCCGGCGCGACCGAGACCATGTCCTGCTGGATATAGGCGTTGTCGGTCGAGACGTAGCGTCCCGAGGTCAGCCACATATAGCCGCCGATGGCGAGCAGGATCAGCGGCACGGACAGCATCAGCGCCAGCACCCACGGCCGGCGCCGGCTCGCCTTTGCCGGTGCCGCCTCGACTGCGCTTTCGGTCTGCACCTTGGGGTCGGCTTCACTCATGACGCTTCTTCAAGTCCCTGTTCGATCTGGTCGAGATTGCGGCGGATGCGAGCCAGAACGCGCAGCGCCGCCTCCTGGTCCGCCTCGGCGATGCCGGCCAGGATGTCGGCGTTGAAGGCGACACCCATCGCCTCGAGCTTTGCGAGGACTGGCGCCGCCTCTGCGGTCAGGTGGATCCGCCAGGCGCGCCGGTCCGCCTCGTCGCGGCGCCGCTCGACCAAGCCCGCATCCTCGAGCCGGTCGATCATCCGGCAGAGCGTGATCGGCTCGACGTCGAGCGCTTCGGCCAGTTCGATCTGGCGGATCCCACCGCCGCTGCGGTGAAGCCGCGCGAGCACCCGCCACTGCGCCTTGGTCGCGCCGAGCACGGCCGCGCGTTTATTGGCCTCGCGGCGGATCAGCCGTGCGGTCTCGGCGACCTCGAATGCAAAATTGTCCATGCGGCCGGCATATAATAAGCACGCTTATTATGATCAAGCCTTAGCCGCGTGGATGTCTCCGCATTGGCTCAGCTGGCCACGCCGTCGCCCCGATTGCCGGTCGGCGTGGCCGAGGTGAGGTTGAAGATCCGGGTGATCAGTGCCTCGATCGCCTGAAACACCGCCTCGACGCCAAAGCCGGCGACGAAGGATATGGCGGACGCGGACAGGGTCACCGGACCCAGGATGCTCTCGCCATCGCCGCCGGGGGCGGAGACGAACAGGCCGATGCACGCGCCGATCACCGCGCCCAGCGCAAGCTGCTGGAACGACAGATGGAGATCGCGCGGGCTGAGCAGGCTCGCCCGGATCTTGCGCGACAGCGAGCGGATGATGGCGGCGCCGGCGCCGAGCAGACCGTAAAGGAAGGGCAGCACTGCGGTGCCGATGATTGATGCCGTGGCCGCCGCGCGCGAGGCGGCGTCCCTGAGCTTGGCCGGATTGGAGCAATCGTCGAACCTGTCCCAGCACAGCCAGTCGGCGAGGCGGCGTTCGACCTGTTGCTGCTCCGCCAAGGCGTGGTCGCGCGCGTTGCACAAATGGGATTGGGCGGCCGCCTGATAGGGCTTGTTGGCGCAAAGGCCGATGAATTGCGGCGTGGACGCGGCCCCGCCTCCGGCGGGCTGCGTGCTCGCCCGGGCGGTTGAAGCAATCGTTCGCGGGGCCTGATCGGGCGCTCCTCCGCCGTCGTCATTGTCCCCCGTTTCGGCCTCGTCCACTCTCTCCTGGGCCGTGGCGACAGCCGTGCGCGCGCTGGCCAGCTCGGCGAGGGCCGCATTGCCATAGGCGACGTACCAGGAAATCGTGCAGGTCAGGAGCAAGGCGAAGACGAGGCTGACGCTGATCCACCAGATCGCCCGGCGAAACCCGGTCGCTTTCTCGATCAGGTCCGGATAGGCGGCTTCTGCGAGCGAGCGGCGCGTCGGCGGGCGATGCCCGGCGACTTCCTCCTCCTCGAGCCGGCGCCAGAGCGAGGCCAGCTTGGACCGCCGTGGTTTCGCGTCCCCCTGAGTCACCAGCAGGGTGAAAGCGATGGTGGATCCGCTCGCCGGCGCGGACAGGCGATTGAGATAGTCCTTTGCCCGGATCAGCAGCGCGGCATCTTCCGCTTTCTCCTCGTTCGAACCATCGGGCGGCCAGCTGATCTCGCAGACCTTCTCGATCCAATCGTTGGCGAGGCCCTGCTGCTTCAGCTTCTCCTCGGTGGTCCGCTCGGAAACCGTGGTGTTGGGGTTGGCCGAGACGTTGTCGAGCAGCAGGTGAACCTCGCTGAGTTCGCGCAGCAGGACGAAGACCTTGGGATCGCGGCTGCCGCCCTTGCGGAAGCTTTGCTGCGCCGCCTTGCGCCCCACCGCCGCCTCATCCACGTCCGGCTTGAGGTTGTTCGCGTCATGGTCAGCCATATTGCGCCTCCCCAGCGAAAGACCCGGCGCAATCGTCGCCCGGATCCTTCGCGAGCCGCGCAAGATGACACTCCCCCCTCTGCAAGGCAAGGCGGGGTCGTTACTTCATCGAAACTTCTCGATTTGGATTCAGTCAGCTGACCGTTTCGAGCAAGCCCTCGAACAGCCGGAGTCCGTCTTCGCCGCCATGCGCCGCTTCGACCATTCGTTCGGGGTGCGGCATCATGCCGAGCACGTTTCCGGCCTCGTTGAGGATGCCCGCAATGCCCCGCGCCGATCCGTTGACCTCGCCGCCGTAGCGGAAGGCGACACGGCCATCGCCTTCGAGCCGGTCGAGCGTTTCGTCGTCGGCCTGGTAGTTGCCGTCATGGTGCGCGACGGGAATGACGATCTCCTCGCCGGCCTGATAGCGGGCGGTGAAGGCGGACTGGCTGTTCTCGACCCTCAGCGCCACGTCGCGGCAGACGAAGCGGATTCCGGCGTTGCGCATCAGGGCGCCGGGCAGCAAGCGCGCCTCGGTCAGCACCTGGAAGCCGTTGCACACGCCGAGCACGGCGACGCCGCGGTCCGCGGCCTCCTTGACGGCGCGCATCACCGGCGACTGCGCGGCCATCGCTCCCGAGCGCAGATAGTCGCCGTAGGAAAAGCCGCCCGGGACAGCGATCAGGTCGAGCCCGTCGGGCAATTCGCTTTCGCGGTGCCAGACCATCGCCGGGGCGCGGCCGCTCACCAGCCGCAGCGCCTCGGCCATGTCGCGATCGCAATTGGAGCCCGGGAAAACGATAACCGCGCTTCTCACGCGGCATTCTCCGTCCGTTCGATCCGGTAATTTTCGATCACAGTGTTGGCGAGCAGCTTGCGGCACATTTCGTCAATCGCATCGTCGCTGGTGCTTTCATCGACCTCGAGCTCGATCAGCTTGCCGGCGCGGACGCCCTGAACGCCTTCGAAGCCGAGCCCTTCCAGCGCGTGGTGAATAGCCTTGCCCTGCGGGTCGAGGACGCCGTTCTTCAGGGTCACATAGACGCGGATCTTCATCGCCCGCCCTATGGCCTCAAGCCAGCGGAGCCGCAAGCGTTCACCGCTCCTTTACCAGCCTGTGCGACCCTTAGGCCGCATCGGATCGAAGGAGGTCCCCATGCTTGGCATCGGATTGGCCTGTTTTCTCGGCCTGTTCGCCTTTGGCGGCAAGCTCCTCGGCTGGAGCGACCCTGCCGGACAGGTCCAGATGGGCCTGTTCATGTCCTTCATCTTCGGCATCGTCTGCGGCTACCGCACGAAGGCATGACCGCACGGGGCTGGTTTCGCGGCCCCGGGCACCCTATTTTGAAGCGATGAGCGACATCGCCCTTTCCCCCTCGGCGGCCGCGCGCGTCGCGGCGATCGCCGCACGGCAGAGCAAGCCGGCGATCCTGCGCCTGTCGGTCGACGGGGGCGGCTGCGCCGGTTTTCAATATTGCTTCGGCCTCGCCGAGGAGATCGCCGCCGACGACGCGCGCGCGGTCCAGGACGGCGTGACCCTGGTGGTCGATCCGGTCTCGCTCGATCTCGTGCGCGGTTCGGTCGTCGATTTCGTCGAAAGCCTCGGCGGCTCCGCCTTCCAGGTCACGAACCCCAACGCCGCCTCGGGCTGCGGCTGCGGCACCAGCTTCGGTATCTGACCGGCGTCAGCGCGTCCCGTAGGTGCGGTCGCCGGCATCGCCGAGGCCGGGAATGATATAGCCGTGGTCGTTGAGCTGGTCGTCCATCGCGGCCGCCCAGATCGGCACGTCGGGATGGGCGGCGCGAAGGGCCTCGGCGCCCGGCCGCGCGGCCAGCAGGCAGACGAAGCGCATGTCGCACACGCCTGCTTCCTTGAGCCGGTCGACCGCCGCAATCGCGGTATGGCCGGTGGCCAGCATCGGATCGACGATGATCACCAGCCGCTCCGCGCAGTCTTCGGGCGTCTTGAAATAATATTCGATGGCCCCGAGCGTGGTGGGGTCGCGGTACAGGCCGATATGGGCGAGCCGCGCCGAGGGCACCAGGTCGAGCATGCCCTCCGCCATCTGGAGGCCGGCGCGCAGGATCGGCGCGATGACCAGCTTCTTGCCGGCGATGGCCGGCGATCTGGTGGCGGCGATCGGCGTTTCGACGTCGATCATCTCGGTCGGCAGGTCGCGCGTCACTTCGTAGCAGAGGAGGGTCGCGGTCTCGCGCACGACCGACCGGAACAGCTGGATCGAGCTGTTCCGGTCGCGGAGCAAGGTGAGCTTGTGCTGCACCAGAGGGTGGGAAACGATCGTCAGTCCGTCCATCGCTAAAATACCGTTCCGTCGCTGATGATGGTGAAGGGTGGGCCGCCTCCCGGGCGGAGCTCGGCGGCGATGCGGCGCCCGGCGAGCCAGCTGCCGCCTTCGAGCATCCGGGCCAGGGAAAAATCCGCCTCAGTGACGCCGAGCCGCTCGCGCACCAGCGGCGCCATCCGATCGAGCAGGGCGACCGTCATCGCCCGCCAGGCGACGATGAGCGGATCCGACACGATGTGAGCTCGGGTCGCATCTTCTGGATCGGTGAGGCGCAGCACGCCGGTATCTACGAACAGGCCACCGTTGCGATATTCGGCGAGACCGGTGAGGCCGTCGACGTCGATGACCTGGATGCCCGATTCCTCGAGCGGCTCGATCAGCGAATAGGATAGCCATTGCGAGAGCTTGTGCAGCGGGACGAGTCCGTCGCTCGCGTCGCTGCGGCGGATCGCCGGATGCCGCCAACAATCGCCGAGCGGAATGCCGTGGATGACGAGGCGGTCCGCCCAGATTGGGCCGAGCGCCTCCAGCAGCGCTTCGAGGATCTCCGGCGCGGGCAGGCGGCCCTTGTCCGCACGGGCGGCGAGGCTGTCGAAGAGGCCGCCGGGGCGTCCGTTCGGGAAAAGGTCCGGGCGCGCCTGCACTTGGGCACCGAGCCGGCGGAGCAGTGTGGCGCGGCCATCGAGCCCGAGCAGCGGATTGCCTTCGCCGGCCTGAAAGCCTTGGGCGAGCGTCTCGACGCTAAGCGCCGCGAGATCGTTGAGCGCGCCAGCCTCGAACATGCGCTGGCTGGCGACGGCAAGGCCCTCGGAGCGAGTGTAGGTGCCGCCGCCCACCGGGTCGTCGTAGCGCCAGCCGGGCCCAGTGCCCGCGTCAAGCAGGACGGAGAGAATGACGAGATCGAAGGCTGCGCGGGCGCGGACTTGCGGGTCGCCCTCCGGCAGGCGCGGCGGGCCGGCGACGAAATGCCGGGCGCGGGCGTGGAAGGGCACGTCGAGATCGGGATATTGGTCGCGCGTCGTCGCGGCCGTCAGGTCGGCCGCCGTCGCCAGCCGGTCGAGGTCGACCGCCCAGCCCTCGACACCGCCGCCAAGCGCGATATCGAGCATCTCGTGCGCCCGCTCGCGGACGGCCGCCGCGCTCAGCAGGCCGGTTATGGCCTTGGAAGACTCGTCCATCCGCGTCAGAATTTCCCGAGGTCGCGGCCGATGGTGGAGCGCAGCTGGTCCTCGCTCGGCGCGCCTTCCGGGGTGAAATAGCCGGCCGCCTTCTTCGCCTCCATCTCGACGCTGGCATCTTCCGGCACCAGCCAGTCGGGAATGGGGACGCGCTCGCCGATCTCGACGCCGCCGCCGACCAGCGCGTCATATTTCATGTTGGACATCGAGACGAAGCGGTCGATCCGCTCGATGCCGAGCCAGTGGATCACGTCGGGCATCAATTGCTGGAAGCGCGCGTCCTGCACGCCGGCGACGCATTCGGTGCGCTCGAAATAGGTCGCGGCCTGGTCGCCGCCCGGCTGGCGCTTGCGCGCGTTGTAGACCAGGAACTTGGTCACCTCGCCGAGCGCGCGGCCTTCCTTGCGGTTGTAGGCGATGAGGCCGGTGCCGCCGTTCTGCGCACTGGCCACGCACTCCTCGATCCCGTGGGTGAGGTAGGGCCGGCAGGTGCAGATGTCGGAGCCGAAGACATCCGACCCGTTGCACTCGTCGTGCACCCGGCAGGTCAGCGGCACGCTGCGGTCGCCCAGCTTGGTGGCGTCGCCCATGATGTAGAGCGTGATCCCGCCGATCGGCGGCAGGAAGACGTGCAGGTCCGGGCGCGTCACCAGTTCCGGATACATGCCGCCCGTCTGTTCGAAGAGCGTGCGGCGAAGCTGCTGCTCGTCCACGCCGAACCGCGCGGCGATCCCGGGCAGGTGCCAGACCGGATCGACGGCCGCCTTGGTCACCGCGACGTCGCCG
>DASQJU010000116.1:0-10926 GCA_035630915.1 Allosphingosinicella sp. | reverse complement strand
ATCTTCGGGCCGACGGTCAGATTGGGCACGAAGTGGTTGTCCATGACATCGACATGGATCCAGTCGGCGCCGGCCGCCGTCACCGCCTCGATCTCACGGCCCAGGGCGGCGAAATCAGCCGACAGGATCGAGGGCGCGATGCGGACGGGCTGTTGCATGGTCAGGTGCCGCCACGCGTCGGTGCTTCCCACCCCTTGCGACGGAAGGGATGGGCCGGGAAGGTGCCGAGCGGCTTGAACTCCTCGGAAAAGAAGCCGAGCTCCTCCAGCGCGAGCTGCAGCCCGCGTTGCGCGGGATGGCCCTCGACCTCGGCATAGAACTGCGCCTGCTCGAAATGCGCGCCCGACAGGTAGCTCTCGAGCTTGACGATGTTGACGCCGTTCGTCGCGAAGCCGCCCAGCGCCTTGTAGAGCGCGGCCGGCACGCTCTTCACCCGGAACAGGAAGGCCGTCATGCAGCGCCCGGTGTTCGCCTCGGTCCTCGCCTCCTCGCGCGAGAAGACCAGCATGCGTGTGGTGTTGTGGTCGGCGTCCTCGATGTTCCTGGCCAGAACCTTCAGGCTGTAGATCCGGGCGGCCAGCGACGAGGCGATGGCCCCGACTGCCATCATGCCGAGCAGCACGCCGTTCTGCGCGAACACCCCGAGCGTCCACGTCTCCGGGCGCGGCGCCAGTACGGCCGCGGTGGCGATCAGATTGGAGCCGAGGATCCCGCCCATCACCTGCTTCTTGTGCCGCGCCGCCCATTCGTCGAAGTCCGGCCATTCCTCGGGCTTGTCGGGGAAGACCATCGAGGCCGAGAAATAATAGAGGCCGGTAACGGCGAGGCCGAGCAAGAGCGTGGCGAAATTGGCCGGGATGTCGTCGCGGGCCGCCCAGGCGATGTTCCAGAAGGAGGTGAGGTCGACCAGCACGAACAGGCCGAGCAACGGCGTCAGCCAGCCGACCCTCACCGTGCCGCGCAGCTTCAGCGTCCGCACCAAGCCCTGCAGCACTTCGACCAGACTGAAGCCGAGCAGCAGCCCGAACAGCGAGAAGACGAATTCGAACGCGCTCATTGCGGCTTCCCCCAGGCGGCGTCTCTCAGACTAGCCGCCGCGCCCGCGCTGGCAAGCCCAGGGCCACCGCGCCCGACCTCAGCCCGGCATCGCGCCGCCGTCGATCGCCACCACCACCTGCGGGACCACCCAGTAGGAAGAGATCATGGCCCCGAGCAGGACTAGGCTCAGCCGCTTGCTCCGGGTGACGATGAGGCCGAGCGACGCCGCGGCCAACAGGCCGTAGCCGACCGCTCGGCCAGCGGTCATGTTGGCCCCGCCGTGCACGATCGCTGCTGCAACCATCATCAGCAGGTTGCAACCAATCACCGCGCCCATCACGATCGGCTTGTGCTCCATGAAATAGCGGTCGAGATCGGGCCAGGCCTCCTGGTCGGGCGGGAAGACCAGGCTCGCAGCAACATAGTAGATGCCGGCGATCAGCGTCGCGAACAGCAAGGGCTCGAGCGTCACGCCGATCGCGTCGCGCTCGCGCCAGGCGCCGGTCCAGAACGAGACCAGGTCGATGATCAGCAGCAGGCCGAGGAGGGGCGTGAGCCAGCCCATCCGGACCCGCTTGCGCGCCTGCACCGTCCGCGCGAAGCCGGCGAGCACCTCGGCTAGGCTGAGGCCGAGCACCAGCCCGAACAGCGAGAAGACGAACTCGAAGATGCTCATGGGCCGCCTCCCTGGTCCGGCGCAGGCTAGAGGCGCGCCGGCCCCGCGCCATCGGGGCGACCCTGAGGCGGCAGGCGGACCTAGCGGGCGCAGACCCTTGAAGGGCCTTCGCGAGACTCAGGAGGCGAAGCAGCTCGCCGAGGACTGGACCAGGGACGAGGAGGGCCGCATGATCCCGCCGGGCTGGGTGCGCGCCGGGCCGGCGGCGGGCGAGGGCCAAGGCGGCCTTGGGAGCACAGATGCGCAGGATTGACCGCAGATCGTTCCTCGTCCGAGTGACCGGCGCCGTTGCGCTCGGCGCTGGTGCAGGTGCGGCCTCAGCCAGCGTTCTCCCCCCGCGCCGGGGGCTGTGCAGCGACACCGACAAGGGGCCGAACGCGGACCCCGCCAACGCCTGGGTCGCCGACCGCGACAGCGAGCCGGGCGACCCGACCGTTCGACCGGAGCCGAACCTCTCCGATGCCGACCGCGGACCCAATTCCGATCATGGCCTCAGTAGCATCGGCTTTTGCGGCTACAAGCGCCGCGCCGCGTGACGCGCAAAGCGGGCCCGTCCGATGCCGAAATCCGCGCGCGCTTCCGCGCCGCGGTGAACATGGAAGCGGGCGAGCTCGAGGCGTGGCTGGCGACGGACGAGAGCCGCGCGGTCGGGCAGAAGACGGACGGCGGCGAATCGATCGGGCATCAGGCGGGGCGGCGGATCGCGCAGTTGCTGCGCGCGGCCGAGGCCGATCTCGGCGAGGCGGATTACCGGCTGATGCGCAAGGCCGCCGGTTTCATTCGCCGCCACCTTGCCCAGCAGCCCGAAAACATCGTCACTTCGCGCTGGCGCTATGCGCTGATGAACTGGGGGCACGATCCGCTGAAGTCGCTATAAAGGCGGCGCGCACGCGGGATCCGGGGAGGGTGAGCCATGGCGGGATCGAAGCAATGCCCGAAATGCTCGGGGTCGATGACCGAAGGGTTCGTCATCGACCATGGCGACAATGGCCGGACCATGGTCGGGAGCTGGGTCGAGGGGCAGCCGGAGAAGAGCATCTGGACCGGGCTGAAGCTCGGCGGCAAGGCGAAGATCGACATCGGCAGCTGGCGCTGCGCGCGCTGCGGCTTTCTCGAACATTATGCCTCGGGCGCGCCGGCCGGCCATGCGGATTCCGACCGGCGCATGCGGCACAAGCTGTTGGCGGCGGTCCTCGTCGCGACCTTCTGCGCGGCCGGCGCCGCGGTGCTCGTCACGTCATTGCTGCGCTGAGCGCGCGCCGCTCGGGGCGAACCCTGATTGACCCCGCGCGCCACTAGGACCAATCCCTTAGGGGATGGACGAATTCGAGCTGTTCCGCCGCATGGGCCTGGCGATCGCGATCGGGGCGATGATCGGAGTCGAGCGCCACTGGCGCGAGCGCGAGGCCGATCGCGGCCAGCGCACCGCGGGCCTTCGCACCTTCACCCTGATCGGCCTGTTCGGCGGGCTCGCCGCCCTGATCGAGCTCGACCTCGCCGGCGGCGCGCAGCCGAACGGTGCGGTCTTCGCCACTTTGTTCGCGGTGCTGGCGCTCGCGGTCACCGCGTTCGAATATCGCCAGGCGGCCGCCGAGGGCTCGTTCAGCGCCACCACGACGGTCGCGGCGATGCTGACCTTCGCGCTCGGCGCGCTGGCCGTCGCCGGGAGCACGGCGATCGCCTCGGCCGGGGCGGTCGTGCTGCTCGCCGTGCTCGCCAGCCGCGAGCTGCTCCACGGCTTCGTTCGGCGGCTGAGCTGGCCCGAGCTCCGGTCCGCGGTGATCCTGCTCGCCTTCACCTTCGTGCTGCTGCCGGTGATCCCGGATCAGCCTTACGGCCCGTTCGGCGGAGTCTCGCCGGCGCGCACCGTAACCTTGGTGATCGTTTTGGCCTCGATCTCCTACGCCGGCTACATCGCGGTGAAGCTGCTCGGCTCGACCCGCGGCGAGATCGTCGCCGGCGCGGTCGGCGGGCTGGTCTCCTCGACCGCGGTAACCGTGACCAACGCGCGCCGCTCCAAGGACGAGACCGCGCATATGGCTTTGGCCTCGGGCGCGATCGCCGCCGGCGCGATCTCGTTCGTGCGCACGGCCCTGCTCGCCGCGACGCTGGCGCCGCCGCTCGCGCCGGTGTTGCTTCCGGCGCTCGGCGCGGGCGCGGCCGTGCTGCTGGTCTACGCGGTCATCCTCGCCCGGCGCGGCGGATCGGAGCATGTCGAGCAGGCGCAGAAGAACCCGTTCGATCTCGGCTCGGTGATCAAGATGGCGCTGATGCTGGTGGTCATCTCGTTCCTCGCCCGCGCCGCCGGGCAGATGTTCGGAAGCAGCGGCGTCCTCGTCGTGTCGGGGCTGTCCGGCTTGGCCGACGTCGATGCCGCGGTGGTCGCGGTGACGAGCATGATGGGGAGCATCACGGTGCAGATCGGGGCGCTGGCGATCGCTCTGGCGGTGCTGGTCAACGCCGTCGCCAAGGCGAGCTACGCGACCGCGCTCGGCGTGCGCGGCTTCTTCGTCCATATGTGGCTGGCCTCGATCGCCGCCGCGGCCGCGCTCGGCGCGGGTCTGTGGTTCAGCTTGCCTGGATGATTGGCGCCGCCGGCCGGGCCTGCGGCCCCCGGTCGTACCAGAGCAGGGCCACCACCTCCCACCCGCGCCGGGTCAGCCTATAACCGGTGTCGCCGACCGAGGAGGGCGCGCTCGGGCCCTGCTCAATCAGCCCGCACGCCGAAAGCGCCAGGAGCTCACCACGGCTCAGCAGCCGAACCGCGAACGGCTCCCGATTCTCTCCGGCCGCGGCGGCCGCGCTCAGGAAGGGGGCAAGGTCGGACGGCAGGCGGGGGGCCGCCAGCTCCATGTCGACGCTCTTGATCTCGGACACGCAAATACCGCTCTGTCTGTGGGTCCCAAAGCCTAGCAAGGCGCAGCGGCAATGGGAGTCGGTGCGACTCCCTAAGGACAAGACCTGATTTCGCCCGCCCTCGCGCCATGCTCTGCCTGTCCGCTGGATTGGAGCAACCTCATGGCATTGCAGACACGCGCCCGGGCGGGCAACGGCAAGACTCAGCCACAGCCGCGGGCGCCCGCGCGGCGCAAGCCCGGCGCGGGCGAGAAGCCCGAGAAGCTGTCGCGCAAGGATTATGACAAGAAGCTGGAGAAGCTCCAGGTCGAGCTGTGCCACCTGCAGGAATGGGTGCGCGCGAAGGGGGCGCGGGTCGTCCTCCTGTTCGAGGGGCGCGACACGGCCGGCAAGGGCGGCACGATCCGCGCCATCACCGAGCGCGTCTCACCCCGCGCCTTTCGCGTCGTCGCGCTCTCCGCGCCGGTCGGCGAGGAGGGGCGCAAGCTCTTCATGCAGCGCTACATCGAGCATTTCCCGCTCGCCGGCGAGGTCGTGATCTTCGACCGCAGCTGGTACAACCGCGCCGGGGTCGAGCGGGTGATGGGCTATGCCGACAAGAAGAAGGTGAAGACCTTCCTCGACGCCGCGCCGCGCTTCGAGCGCTGGATGGTCGAGAACGGGATCATCCTGATCAAGGTCTGGCTCGAGGTCGGCAAGGACGAGCAGGAGCGCCGCTTCCGCGCCCGGATCGAGGACCCCTTGAGGCAATGGAAGCTGAGCCCGATGGATCTCAAATCCTATTCGCGCTGGTACGATTATTCGCGCGCCCGCGACGACATGTTCAAGGCGACCGACCACGAGCCCGCGCGCTGGCACATCGTCCCCAGCGACGACAAGAAGCGCGCGCGGTTGAACGCCATCGCCCATATCCTCTCCTTGATTCCCTACAAGAAGATCAAGCGCGCCAAGCACAAGCTGCCCAAGCGCTCCGAGAAGGAGCGGTACGACGACCGGCTCGACTTCGAGAAGCTGAACCTGGTGCCGCAGATCTACTGAAGCGGCCACGGGAACAAAAACCGGCGCGACCTGCTAAGCAGCCTCGATGAGTGTCGAGGCCCATAACAACCGCACCCTGCTGATCGCCTTCGCCGCGAATCTCGGCATCGCCGTGTCGAAATTCGCCGCCGCGGCCTTCACCGGCTCGTCGGCGATGCTGACCGAGGGGATCCACTCGGTGGTCGACAGCCTCAACCAGCTGCTGCTGATCTGGGGCCGGCGCCAGTCGCGCAAGGCGCCCGACGCGGATCATCCGTTCGGCTACGGGCGCGAGCTCTATTTCTGGAGCTTCGTCGTCGCCGTCCTGGTGTTCGCGCTCGGGGCGGGCGTCTCGGTCTATGAGGGCGTCATCCACATCCTCGCGCCCGAACATGCGGTGTCGCCGATCGTCGCCTATGTGGTGCTGCTGGTCGCCTTCCTGCTCGAGGGCGGATCGACGCTCGCGGCGTTCCGGGAATTCCGCGCCGCCAAGGGCGCGCTCGGCTGGTTCGAGGCGGTGCGCCGCTCGAAGGACCCGCCGGCCTTCATCGTCCTCCTGGAGAACGGCGCGGCGATGGCCGGGATCCTCGTCGCTGCGGCCGGCGTCGCCCTGTCGCAAATCACCGGCAACCCCTTCTTCGACGGCGCGGCCTCGGTCGTCATCGGCCTGATCCTCGGCCTCACCGCCTTGCTGCTGGCGGTCGAATCCAAGGCTTTGCTGATCGGCGAATCGGCCGATCCCGAGCTGATCAAGAGCATCCGCGCCTCGGCCTGCCGGCAGCCGGGGATCGTCGGCGTCGGCCATATCCTCACCGTCCACAGTTCGCCCGATCAGGTGACGGTGGTGATGAGCGCCGATTTCGAGGATGACCTCCGCGCCGGCCAGGTCGAGCGGATCATCGCCGCGATCGAGGCCGAAGTCGAAGCCTATTGGCCCGAGGTCAAGCGGCTCTACATCCGCCCGCAGGAGGGCGCGGGGGCGACAGGGGAGGGTCGGCCATGAATCTCGACGACCAGCTGCGCGAATATTTCGGGACCGGGGACCTCGCCGTTGTGCCGCCCGCCGCTCTCGAGGCGGGGATCGAGCGGATCCAGGTCGATCTCGGGCTCGAGCGCGACACGGGCCGCCGCTTCGCCTTGTGGGCCCTGCTCCACATGCTGGGCGCCGCGCCCGATCTCGACGTCGCGTTCAAGGACCCGGCCGACCGCGACGCGGCGCGCAGCTTCATGGAGCTGATGGAGCGGCACGACGAGGATGGCGGATGACCGAATAGCCAGCCTTCAGACCTTCTTAGCCCGCGCGCCCCTACGGCCTTCCGATGCAGCCGCCGCCTCCCGCTCATTCCGTCTTGCTCTATTCGCGCATGAAGCTCGCGCGGATGGCGCTGATCGTTCTGGCCGCGTCGGCCGTCCTCGTCCCGATCCTCCTTCGCTTTCGAGGGGATGAAGACCTGCGGGAGCTGCGGGAATTCTACATATTCTACGCTTTCGGACCCCAGGGACCGCGCCTGGCCGGGATGACGATGGTCGCCATCATGGCGGTTGCCGCCCTGCTGGTCGCGGCGAGACTGTTCAGGGGGCGGACGGCGATCGCCATACG
Organism: Allosphingosinicella sp.; assembly: GCA_035630915.1. GTDB lineage: Bacteria > Pseudomonadota > Alphaproteobacteria > Sphingomonadales > Sphingomonadaceae > Allosphingosinicella. Next base: position 3,739 of record DASQJU010000116.1, on the reverse strand, counting down.
ACCCGGCGGCATCCAGTTGAACGGGATAGTGCGGTCGCGCTTCGTTCCCTGGGCCTCGGTCGAGGCTGTCGGCCTCTACCATCAGCCCGGCACGCGCCTGCGCCGGACCAGTCTGGCGATCCGGTGGCGACAATTGCCCGGACATCAGCGGCCTCGCCGATTCCGCCAGAGCCGAACGGCATATTTTCCCCTCGCGTTTCTCGACGCCACGGAGGAGGAGGTTGCGCTGTGGCTGCGGGCATTCAGTCGCGCACGTCCAAGGCCCGTCTTCGCGCCGCCTCCGCCGCGCGCTCAAACGTCGCGCCGTCTGCCGGGCCGCCGGCCGGCCTGAGCGCCAAGTCCGGCGGCCAGGCTTGCCAAGCCCGGCGTGAGTCTTCACCCTTCGCCGCCATGCACGACAGCGCCTCCGATCCGCGCAACGCGGACATCCTGATCAGCGTCAACGGCGCGCTGGTGCCGCGCGCCGAGGCGGTGGTTTCGGTGTTCGATTCGGGCTTCGTGCTCGGCGACGGAGTGTGGGAGGGGCTGCGCGTCCACCGGGGGCGGATCGCCTTTCTCGAAGCGCATCTCGACAGGCTCTACGAGGGGGCCAAGGCGATCGCGCTCGATATCGGGCTGACCCGGGATGCGCTGACGGCGCGGCTCTACGAGACGCTGGGCGCCAACGGGATGGATGGGGACGGCGCCCATATCCGGCTGATGGTGACGCGCGGCATCCGCTCGACGCCCTATCAGGATCCGCGCGTGATCGTCTCCGGCGCGACCATCGTCATCGTCCCCGAATACAAGACACCGCCGCCCGACTCCGCCACCCGCGGCCTCACCCTGTTCACCGTCCATGTCCGCCGCGGCTTTCCCGACGTCCAGGACCCCAAGCTCAACTCGCACTCCAAGCTCAACTGCATCACCGCTTGCATCCAGGCGATCGAGGCGGGGGCGGACGAGGCGCTGATGCTCGACCCTCACGGCTTCGTCGCGACCTGCAACTCGACCCATTTCTTCATCGTGCGCAAGGGCGAGGTCTGGACCTCGACCGGCGATTATTGCCTGGGCGGGATCACCCGCGCCAACGTCATCCGCCTGTGCCGCGAGAACGATATCCCGGTGTTCGAGAAAAACTTCTCGCTGACCGACGTCTATGGCGCCGAGGAGGCGTTCACGACCGGCACCTTCGCCGGCGTGGTGCCGGTGCGGACGATCGACGGGCGGGCGATCTCGCGCGGGCGCGGGCCGATGGTCGAACGGCTGCAGGGCCTTTATCGGACGCTGGTCGAGGCGGACGTGGCGTGAGCGAAGTGCGCCGGATCGCCATGTGGTCCGGCCCGCGCAACCTGTCGACGGCGATGATGCGCAGCTTCGGCAACCGCGCCGACACGTTCGTTTCCGACGAGCCCTTTTACGGCGCTTTCCTAAAGACCAGCGGAGCGCCGCATCCGATGGCGGCCGAGACGATCGCGGCGATGGAGTGCGACTGGGCCAGCGTCGCCCGAACCCTCGCCGGAGAGCCGCCCGAGCCGCGCCCCATCTGGTACCAGAAGCATATGTGGCACCACATGGTCGGCCCGGTCGGCTATGACGACTTCGCCGGGTTCACCCACGCCTTCCTGATCCGCGCGCCCGAACTGATGATCGCGTCCTACCTGCGCAAGCGCGAGGCGGCGCGGTTCGAGGATTTCGGGCTCGACCGCCAGGCCGATTTCTTCGCGCGCGAGGCAGACCGGCTGGGCGCGGCGCCGCCAGTGGTCGACGCGGGCGACGTCCTCGCCGATCCGCCAGGCACGCTTTCCGCGCTCTGCACCGCGCTCGGCATCCCGTGGGACCCAGCTATGCTTGCCTGGCCCCCAGGCCGCCGCGCCACGGACGGCCCCTGGGCGCCGCACTGGTACCAGGCGGTCGAGGCGTCGACCGGCTTCGGCCCGCCCGAGCCCATTTCCGCGCTCGACGGCGAGGCGGCGCGCGTGGCGGATCGCTGCCGGCCTTATTACGAGCGGCTCGCGGCCCACAAAATCACCGCTTGATCATGGAGGCGCCCGATTGCTGACGGAAAATGACCTCGACCGGATCATCTTCGGCTGCGGCAATTTCGGCGGGATCGGTTCCTCGCCCAGCCTGCGCGCCGCCGGCGACGGCGAGGAGCGGGCGCTGGAATTGCTCGATCAGGCGCGGAAGCTGGGGCTCCGGCGCTTCGACACCGCCAACACCTATGGCGGCGGCGCGAGCGAGGCGATCCTCGGCACGTGGCTCCGCGCCCAGGGCGCGTCCTTCCGCCAAAGCGTCAAGATCGCGACCAAGGTCGGCAATCCCCATGGCTGCCCGACCGGCGAGACGCCGCTCAGCCGCACCCAGATCGCGGCGCATCTCGATCGGTCTCTGAGCCGTCTGGGCGTCGAGCGGATCGACCTCTATTACATCCACGAATTCGATCGCGTGACGCCGCTCGAAGAGACGCTCGATGCGATGGCGCGCGCCGCCGAAGCAGGCAAGATTGCCCTGTTCGGCGTCTCCAACGCGGCCTTGTCCGACGTGGATGCGGTCCGCGAACGCGCCCCCGCCGGCCTCGCCGCGCGCTTCCAGTACGTCCAGAACGAGTACAATTTGCTCGCCGCCGCGGATGCCGAGGCGCTGATCCCGTACTGCGCCGAGCACGGCCTTCGCTACACCGCCTTCAGCCCGCTCGCCGGCGGCCTGCTCACCGGCAAATACCGCCCCGGCGAGCCGCCCCCGCCCGGCAGCCGACTGGCCGAGGCGCCGGAAGTGTGCGCCGCCTATCCGTGCGAAGACTCCCTCGCCGCGATCGAACGGCTCAAGCGCTCGGCCGAGGCGCTAGGCGAAAGCATGGCGAGCGCCGCGCTGCGCTTCGTGCTCGACACGCCCGGCGTGGATGGCCTGATCATCGCGCCGCGTCGGATCGAGCATTTCGCCAGCTACGGACTGGAGTCGCGATGACGCCGGCGCGCGGTAAGCGGTAGCGAAAATTCCAAGCGACCCCCTCCTTGCAAATCCCCCCTGTTGACCCATATCCCCCTCGCGGTTATAGGCCGCCGCGCCCGGGGGCTGGTGGTGGCTGACAAGCCAGACGCTGCTCCGCTGGGCGTTTTTTGAGCTGAACACTGCTGCATGTGGAAGCAAGGGCCTGGGGGGCCGACAAAGGCCGCCCCGGCAATCTTGCGCATTTTGCATTGCAGTAGAGTAACTTAGGTGAAGGGTTCCAATGCCGACGATCAACCAGCTGGTCCGCAAGGGCCGCGACCCGCAGAAGGCCAAGTCCAAGGTCCCTGCGATGGAGCAGAATCCGCAAAAGCGCAGCGTCTGCACCCGCGTCTATACGACGACCCCGAAGAAGCCGAACTCGGCTCTGCGCAAGGTGGCCAAGGTTCGCCTGACCAACCAGCGCGAGGTGATCAGCTACATTCCGGGCGAAGGCCACAACCTGCAGGAGCACAGCGTCGTGCTGATCCGCGGCGGCCGTGTGCGCGACCTTCCCGGCGTGCGCTACCACGTCCTGCGCGGCGTTCTCGACACCCAGGGTGTCAAGGATCGCCGCCAGTCCCGTTCCAAATACGGCGCCAAGCGTCCGAAGTAAGCCCCGGACACGTTCCGGATCAGCTGAAGCAGAAGGAAAAGATCAATGTCACGTCGTCGTCGCCCAGAGAAGCGCGAGATCCTCCCCGATCCGAAGTTCGGGGACATCGTCCTGTCGAAGTTCATGAACAACATCATGCTCGACGGCAAGAAGTCC
>DASQJU010000115.1:0-2692 GCA_035630915.1 Allosphingosinicella sp. | reverse complement strand
CCGGGGACCGGCCTCACCAACACCGCCAAGTTCGGCACGAGCGGCAATCATGGCGGGCCGAACTACGCCTTTTTCGGCAATTTCAGCCTGCACGCCTTCTGCCCGAAGGAAGACCCGGCCAATCCGGGCGCGCGCATGTCCTACCGCTTCCTGTTCAAGCGGCAGGGCGATGCGGATCCGACGCCGATCACCGGCGGATTCGTCGCGCCCGTGCGCGTGGGCTCGCGGCTCGCCATGTGGAACGGCAGCTGGCATTGGCAGAGCGTCTGGGTGCGCGGGGCGGGGGCGACCTCGCCGACGCCACCGACGCCTGGGCCAGGGCTGTCTCCGCCCGATCACTTCATCGTTCCGGACCCCGAAGGGTGGGTCGAGGTGGACGCGGAGACCGCCGATGCGGCCTTCCACGGCTATCTGATGGGCTTCGCCACGCCGGTCGCCATCGCGGGCGGCGCCCCACCAGCGCCGGACCCTGCAGGACAGCCGGTCGACGCGACCGACCAGCGGAACGGGACCGATTGCGAGATCATCTACCAGGCAACGCGCAGCACGACGACCGGCGCGGTCAACGGCGGCGCCGCGCCCGATTACAGCAATTCGGTATCGAAGGTGCGGATCAACAACTGGCAAGACGTGGCCCTGCTCGATCTGCTGCAGTTCCACACCCCAGGCGCCACGTCCTGCTCGCCGCTCAATGCGGCCCTCGACATCGAATATACGGTCGATCACGAATATATCCTGAGTTGGGGGATCGGCGTGTCCACCGCCGCGCCAGGAATCGCATTGACCGCGCCGCCGCCGCCGCCTTCGACCCCGCGCGGTGGGGCCGGGACGCATCACGAGAATATCTCCGGCTGGCCGACCTGCTCTTACACCGTCTCGCTCACGACGCGGCGGCGCCTGACGGACGGCCTCGGCGACGACCAGGGCCGGACGCTGACGAAGACATTCTGCATCGGTGCGCGGAGGCCGTAGGCGGACCTGCGCACCCGCACGTCCCCGGTGTCCGCGCGGGCCAACGCGCGGGCACCGGCGGCGGGATGAAGCCCGCGCCGCGGAGCGGAACGCCCAAGCCAAATCGTCCGGCACCAGGCGGCTGGCCAAGGCAGTATTCGCGGCAAGCCCGGACGAACTCATCCCACCGGCAGGCGGTGCTGGACCGAAGCGCAATAGTATGAAAGGCTGCGTCCTCTTATCCTGATCGGGGGGACAGGCCGATGGTGACCGGAGGCAGGAAGACAAAGCTGGCCACGCTGGCGGCCCTGGGCCTCGCGACCGCCTCCTGCACCGCCCTTCCGGACACCAGCGGCTATACCGCGGCGAGCCTTCAGCTTCGCACCTCCGCCGCGGCCGCGGGCAGCGCGCTGAGCACGGAGCTGGGACGGATGACGGAGCTGCTTCCGGCGGCGCGCCGGCCTGATGCGGTCAGCATCGCGGGTCAGTTCGACGAGGCTTGGGCGACGACCGTGGCCTCGCTCGGAGCGCTCGGGCGCTACGCCGAATCGATCGAGGCGGTGACCAAGGCGGGCAATAACGGTGCTGCCGCCGCAAACGGAGTGGCGGACAGCGTCAATGGGCTCGCGGGTGCGCTGGGCATCGTGCCCGGCGCCGCGCTAGTCGGAGTTGCGACCGACACCTTCGCTTTCATCTACAGCCAGATCGCCAACATTCGCGCCACGCGCTCGCTGGAGCGGTCGCTCGATCTCGCCGATCCGCTGATCCGCGACATGTCCAACGTCGTCGGCGGCCAGGTTACGGCGGCCAAGGCGCTGTTCCAGCAGGCAATCCAGCTGGAGGGACAGGCGCTCGATTTCGGCGTCGACGACATTGCGGCTCTCGATGCGGACCTCGAGACCAGGGAGAATGACGCGGCGCGGACGCTGGCGGCCCTGGCCGCGCAGGGCGGACGGGACGACGCGCGTCGCGCCGCCGATGCGGAGCTCAAGCGTATCCGCGACGGCCGCGCCGCGATTGCACCGCGCATGGCCGCCTACCGCACGGCGCGCACCGCGCTCGCCGCGAGGGCGCGGGCGGGCAACGAGCTGTTCGCCGCGACCGACAATGCGCTCGCCACCTGGCGCGAAGGCCATACCAAGATGGTGCGGGCGATTCGCGAGCGGCGGCCGGTGAGTTTCGAATCGCTGACCGCGGCGGCTCAGGAAATCCGTGAACTCAGCAGGAGGTGGCGCGACCTATGACCGCAATCATCGGCCCGGCCGCGGCCAAAGCGGCGCTGACGACCTTGCTGACCCAGATCGAGGCGGCGCTGAACGCGGCGGGCCCGGCCGGCACGCCCGTCTACGGCGCGGCGGTCCAGAAGGCGCAGCAGGATCTCGAAACCTTCTTCAAGAGCACGAGCGCGGCCGACCTCGCCGACCAGACCGAGGTCGCTGCGGTCCGGGCGATCGACGAGTTGGCCTTCGACATGCTCGTAAAGCTCAGCCTCAGCGCCATGCAGGCCAATGTTCAGTTGCTCCAGCAAGGCGCGGCGAAGCTCAAGACGCTGGCCGGCGGCCTCGACGCGCAGGCGAAGGCCAATGTCGCTGCGGCAGGTTCGATCGGACTCACGGGGGTCAAGGAGGCGGTCAATCAGATGACCGCCATCGTCAACCAGGTGAAGAAGCTGAAAAGCGACCTCAAGGCCGACAAGCCGGACGAAAAGGCGATTGCGGACGACATCGGCGAAGATCGATTT
>DASQJU010000114.1:0-6492 GCA_035630915.1 Allosphingosinicella sp. | reverse complement strand
TCCCGCCAGGGTGGCGGAGGAGGCTCGTCGCGCGGCATCGGCGGCGCGCTCGCGTCGGGGGCAGACGCGGCCGGAGCGGTATCCTTGAGGTCGAGCGGAGCGGGATCCTGGACCCACGAGAAGCGGCAACTCGCGCAGCGCACCTTGCGGCCGGTCGGCCCGATCGCGCTGTCCGGCACGACGTACCGAGTCTTGCAGGACGGGCAGGAGAGGATCATTGGCGACAAGCACTCCGAACGCAGGAAGCGACTCTAAGCACGGTCGGTTCCGTCGTGGCAAGCGCCCCGGCAGGCGCGATCGGCGCGCGAGACGCTTGTTGGGGCGCGGCGGTCATGCCATTGCGGGGGTTCATGAAGGTGCCGGGGAGGCTGCGCTGAACGCCGGTTCGATCGTCCAGTTCGAAAATGTCGGGCTGCGCTACGGCACCGGCGCCGAGACGCTGTCCGATCTCTCCTTTTCGCTGCGCGAAGGCGGCTTCTACTTCCTGACCGGGCCGTCGGGCGCCGGCAAGACGTCACTGCTGAAGCTGCTCTATCTCGCACTGCGGCCGAGCCGCGGCGTGATTCGGCTGTTCGGCGAGGACATCGTCACCATGCCGCGGGGCCGGCTGCCGGGCTTCCGGCGGCGGATCGGCGTGGTCTTTCAGGATTTCCGGCTGGTTCCGCATCTTTCCACCTTCGACAATGTCGCTTTGCCGCTGCGCGTGGCGGGGGTTGAGGACAAGGACCTCGAAAATCCCGTGCGCGAGATGCTCGCCTGGGTCGGCCTGGCAGACCGGGCGAGCGCGCGGCCGGCAACGCTTTCCGGCGGAGAGCAGCAGCGCGTCGCGATCGCGCGCGCGGTGATCGGCCGTCCCGAACTGCTGGTCGCCGACGAGCCGACCGGCAACGTCGATCCCGACATGGCCCGCCGCCTGCTCTATCTGTTCGACAGCCTCAACAAGCTCGGCACGACCGTGATCGTCGCGACCCACGATCTGCATTTGCTGACCGAGGTGCAGCGCGCCGACATGCTTCGGCTCGATCGCGGCCAGATCGCCGACCCGACCGGCGCTCTGCGACATCCGCCGAAGCGGGCCGAGGGATGAAGGCCGGCGCGCGCAAGTTCGGCGTCGCCGAGCGCGGCCTGCTCCCGGAGGGGCGCGTGGCGGGCCCCATGCCTTGGGTCATCGCGATCATGATGTTCCTGACGGTGCTCGCGGCCGCCGCGGGCCTGGGTCTGGCCGGCGCCGCCTCGCGGTTCGACGCGCAGATCGGGACTCGGATCACGATCCAGGTCGTCGAGGCCAATCCGGACGTTCGCCGCGCCCAGGCCGTAGCCGCGATGCGGGCGGTGGAAAATCTTCCCGGCGTCACCAGCGTGCGCGCCGTGCCCGAAGCCGAGGTGCAGAATCTGCTCGAACCCTGGCTGGGGCCGGGTGGGCTCGAAAGCGACATTCCGGTTCCCGCCTTGATCGACGTCGACGTGACGCCCGAAACTCACCGTGCGCTCGATGTGCTGCGCCGCGCCGTCGCGGCGGCGGCGCCGGCGGCCCGGGTCGACGACAACGGCCAGTGGCTGGCGCCGCTCGCCTCGCTGATCGGTGCGCTCAAATGGCTCGCCGTCGGGCTCGTCCTTCTGATGGTCGGAGCGACGGCCGCGACCGTGGTGCTGGCCGCGCGCGCCGCGCTCGACACGCATCGCGGCACGATCGAGATCCTCCATCTGATGGGCGCGACGGACGTGCAGGTCGCCCGGTTGTTTCAGCGGCGCATCGCGCTCGACGCATTGTTCGGCGGATTGGTGGGTTTCATCCTCGCCGCGCTCGTCCTGATCGGCATCGGCGAGCGCGTCTCGGCGCTGGGCTCGGAGCTGCTCGGCTCGGCGGCGGTGCCCGCGCCGGCCTGGGGGTTTTTGGTCGCTTTGCCCGCTTTCGGCGTTTTCCTCGCCATGCTGGTCGCGCGAATGACGATCCTGAAGGCTTTGGGGCGGATGCTGTGATCCGCTGGCTGTTTCGCCTGATCGCTTTGGCGCTGCTGGTCTATCTGATCGGCTACGCCCTGTTCGCTGTGCTTCTGCCGCGCCCCGCGGGCGATGAGCGGACCGAAGCGATCATCGTCCTGACCGGTGGCTCGGGCCGGCTCGACCGGGGCTTCGAGCTGATGCAGCGCGGCGTCTCCCGGCAGATGCTGATCTCGGGCGTGGCGCGCACCGTGCGGCCGGAGGAGCTGATCGCGGCCTATCATGTCGAGCCTCACCTGTTCGCCTGCTGCATCACCCTGGGCCGGGAGGCTTTCGACACCCGCTCCAATGCGGACGAGGTCGCCCATTGGCTGGACCGCCGCCATGTCCGCTCGATCCGCCTCGTGACCAACGATCTCCACATGCGCCGCGCGCAATACGAGCTCAGCAAGCGGGTCGGGAACGAGGTCGCGATTGTCCCCGACGCCGTCCCCACCCAGTCCGATTTCCGCCAGATCTTCATCGAATATAACAAATATCTGCTCGGCCGGGCCGCCGATCTCGTCGGCATCTGAAGCCATGGCGCTGCTGCGCTCCTTCCTCTTCGCATTGGCGTTCTATGGCTGGACGGTCTTCGCCGTCTTGCTCTCCTTCCCGATCAGCCTGTTCGGCACCAGGATTCTCCGCAGCTGGGTCCGTGTCTGGGTCGGGGTGCACCGGTGGCTGGCGCGGCACATCCTGGGCATAAGCAGCCGCATCGAAGGCGATCCGCCGCGCGGCGCGGTGCTCGTCGCGGTCAAGCATCAGTCGATGTACGAGACGCTGGAGATGGTGCTGCTGCTCGACGAGCCGGGGATGGTACTGAAGCGCGAATTGCTGAGCATCCCGCTCTGGGGCTGGGTGGTGCGCCGCTATGGCGTCATTCCCGTCGACCGGTCGGCTGGCGCCTCAGCGCTGCGCCAGATGATGCGCGCCGCGGACGAAGCGAGCGCCGAGGGCAGGCCGATCCTCATCTATCCCGAGGGCACCCGCGTTCCGGTCGGCCAGACTCCGCCGCTCCAGCCGGGCTTCGCCGGACTCTATCGGGCGCTGAAGCTGCCGGTCGTTCCCGTGGCGCTCGACAGCGGCCGGCTCTCTCCGCGCAACAGCTTCATCAAGCGGTCCGGGATCGTCACCTTCCGCTTCGGCGAGACGATCCCGCCGGGCCTGCCCCGCGCCGAGATCGAGGCCCGCGTCCACGCCGCGATCAACGTTCTGGAGACTTCGGCATGACTCCGGAGCTCGGCCTGATCGAAGGCTTTTTCGGGCGGCCCTGGACCTGGACGCAACGGGCCGAAGCGGTGCGGTTCCTCGCCCCGCACGGCTATCGTTCCTATCTCTACGCGCCCAAGGCCGATGCCTATCTCCGTCGCCGCTGGCAGGAACCGCATCCGGAGCCCGAGCTGGCGCAGCTCCTCGCGTTCCGCGAGACTTGCCGGCGCGAGGGCGTGCGCTTCGGCATCGGACTCAGCCCGTTCGAATTGCACCTCAACCCTGAGCGGGGCTGGCAGGAGATACTCGCCGCCAAGCTTGCCGTGCTGGCGCCGCTGAAGCCCGACGATCTCGCCATCCTGTTCGACGACATGCGCGGCGACGTCCCCGGTCTCGCCGAGCGCCAGGCGGCGATCGTCCACTTCGCGGCCGAGCGCAGCGGCGTCGAGCGGATCCTGTGCTGCCCATCCTATTATTCGGATGACCCGATCCTCGACGTCGCGTTCGGGGAGCGCCCGCCGCTCTATCTCGAGCAGCTCGGGCGGCAGCTTGATCCAGCGATCCGCATCTTCTGGACCGGCGAGGAGGTGTGCAGCCGCGAGTACAGCCCCGGCCATCTCGCGCGCGTCGCGGAGCAGCTGCGCCGCAAGCCAGTGCTCTGGGACAATTACCCGGTCAATGACGGCAGCCGGATGTCGCAGCACCTTCACTTGCGCGCGTTCACCGGGCGCCCGGCATCGATCGCAGGCCATATCGCGGCCCACGGCGTCAATCCGGCTTCCCAACCGCTGCTCAGCCGCCTGCCGCTGCTGACTCTGGCCGAAAGCTATGCCGAGGGCGGCGCCTACGAATATGGCGAGGCCTTCGCCCGCGCGGCGCGGACGGTGCTCGGCGAGGAGCTCGCGGCGCGCGTGGCGAAGGACCTGCTCACCCTCCAGGACCGCGGGCTCGACCGGCTCGGCGAGCGGCGCACCGCGCTCCGGGCGCGCTATTCCGCCTTCGCCCATCCGGCCGCGCAGGAGATCGTCCAGTGGCTGGACGGCCACTGGAACGTCACCGACGCGCTGGTCCAGACCCAGTAGGCGCCCCCGCGCCTATTGCGGCTCAGCAGGTGGCGCGCCGGCCGCCGCCCGGACTTCCGGTTCGGGCAGCGGCTCGACGCCGGGCAGATCCCAGCGGTCCATGGTGATCGCCGAGCATGCATAAGATGCCCGGTTGTGGAGCGACGCCGGCTGGAGCGCGGTGGCGAGAGCGGCGTGGCTCTGGGCAAGCGTGCGCCGCGCGTCCTCGATGTTCGAGGTCCAGGCGATCCCGAAGAACGACTCCCCGTTGGAAAGCTCGGCGTCCATGTAGGGGACGAAATCGCCGACATAGACGACCTCGCCTTCGCCGACGTGGAAGGTCGGCGCGCCGAAGCAATAGCTCGTCGTGATCGGCAGCCGGCCGACCGAATGACCGGTAACGACATAATCGCCGGGCGTGACCCGCATGACCTGAACCTCGTAGGGCGCGCGCCGGTCGGAGCTGGCCGCGCTCATCCGGTAAGTCGTGTTGTCGCCACGGCGGCGCCAGTCGCGCGGCTGGTAGACGAGGTCGCGCGCGGCGAGGTCGTAGCGCGCGAAATCGATCGTGCCCGAGCGTCCCGCGCTGCCGCCATCGGGGCGGCGATAGGCGATCACGACCGCGCCCTCGCCCGGAGCGAGCGCGAACGGCACGGCCGGATCGGCGCGGCGGCCGAAATAGACCGAGCCGGGGCGGGGCAGCGGGGCATCGAGGCGTAAGGCCGGATCGTGCGCGAGCGAGAAGCTGGTGCGCTCGGTGATCGAGCCCATCACGTGCTCCGCACCGACGATCGTGTCGAAATAGGCGCTGCGCTGCTCATCGGTCATTTGCGAAACTCGCGCGGCTTCGGCCGGCGGCACCTCGACCAGGCGCCAGCCCCGGATCAGCAGGCAATTGCGGCGATTGGCGCGGCGCTGCTGCCCTTCGGCGATGGCACCCGCGATGATCCCGCCGATCGCTCCGCCGGCGCCAGCCGCGAGTGGCGAGATGACGGCGGGATTGTAGTAGACGGGCACCATCCCGGACGGCGTGCGCGAGCCGCGGGCGATCAGCCGGCACTCCTGCCAATCGGCATCATATTGCGCACGCGTCGCGCCGGGCCGGTTGTAGAAGCGGCTGTCCTTCAGATCGCGCGCGGCATCCCGTGCGATGTCTTCGGGCGAATCTGCAGCTGGCCCCGCCGGTTCGGCGGCGGCCGTTCCCGATGTTTCCGCCAGGGCATGGTTCAGCGGCATCGCCGCCGCCAACATGGCGGCGACACAATGTTTGAAGCGCATATCAGTGAGTCCCCCTGTATTACGGCCATTTCGTAGGGGGCGGGCGAAAATCGGTCAATATTGGGGATTTCAGGCGCGGCGAATCAGGCGCGAAGCGTGGCCCCGAGCTTCGCCGCCGCCGCCACGATCCGGTCCGAGATGCCTTTGAGCTCCTCGTCGGTGAAGCTCTTCTCGCCGGGCTGGAGCGTGACCTCGATCGCCAGCGACTTCTGTCCCTCGGGCACGCCCTGGCCGGTGAACAGGTCGAACAGGCCAGCGCCCGTTATCGCCGCCTTGTCCGCCCCGCGCACGGCGCGCAGCAACTGGTCCGCGGCAAGGTCGGCGGGAACGAGGAAGGCGAAATCGCGCTTCACCGCCTGCAGGGCGGGCGGGGCATAGGCGCTGCGCATATGGCCGATGCCATCGCGCTTCTGCGGGATCGCGTCGAGGAAGATCTCGGCGGCGACGACCGGTCCGTCTAGGTCGAACGCCAGCGCCACCTTCGGATGCAGTGTGCCGAACTCGGCGAGCGCATTCTTCGGGCCGAGGCACAGGCGCCCCGACTGGCCGGGATGATAGGCCTGGGACGCATCGCCCAGCACCTGGAGATTGTCGACGGGCGCGCCGGCGGCCGCAAGCAAGGCGAGCGCTTCCGCCTTGGCGTCATAGGCATCGACCGGGCCGGTCTTGCCGCGCCAGTGCCGCGGCCCGCGCGGGCCGGCGAGCACCAGCCCGAGGGTCGGCCGTTCGCCCTCCTCCAGATAGCGCCGCCCGATCTCGAACAGGGCGATGCTCTCGGCGCCGCGCGACGCGTTGCGCGCCGCCGCGGCGAGCAGGCCGGGGAGGAGGGACGGGCGCATCGCCTTCATCTCCTCGCTGATCGGATTGGCGACCCGCGAGGCCGCGCCGCCGAATATCTCCGCCTCGCGCTCCGAGATGAAGCTCCAGGTCACCGCCTCGTTCAGCCCCCGCGCGGCCGCTG
>DASQJU010000113.1:0-5791 GCA_035630915.1 Allosphingosinicella sp. | reverse complement strand
GAGCGCGGCCTTCACCGCGTCGATAATGCCCTCACGGGGAGCGACCAGGGGAGCCGGGCTGGGCATCTAGCGCTCGATCGTTCCCTCGCGGCGGATTTTCCGCTGGAGCTGCATGATGCCGTAGAGCAAAGCCTCGGCGGTCGGCGGGCAGCCGGGGACGTAGATGTCGACCGGCACGATCCGGTCGCAGCCGCGCACCACCGAATAGCTGTAATGATAATAGCCCCCGCCATTGGCGCAGGAGCCCATCGAGATGACGTATTTGGGCTCGGACATCTGGTCGTAGACGCGGCGCAGCGCCGGGGCCATCTTGTTGCAGAGCGTGCCGGCGACGATCATCACGTCGCTCTGGCGCGGGCTGGCGCGCGGTGCGGCGCCGAAGCGCTCGAGATCGTAGCGCGGCATGTTCACATGGATCATCTCGACCGCGCAGCAGGCGAGGCCGAAGGTCATCCACCAGAGCGAGCCGGTCCGCGCCCATTGGAACAGATCCTCGGTCGAAGTGACCAGGAAGCCCTTGTCCGACACTTCGGACTGGATCTGGTTGAAGATGTAGGGATCGGGCGGCGTGTCGCCGGCGGGCTGCATCGGCCGGCCGCCCGCGTCGAGGATCACTCCCATTCGAGCGCGCCCTTCTTCCAGGCATAGGCGAAGCCCAGAGCGAGCTCGACCAGGAAGATCATCATCGCGAACCAGGCGGCCCAGCCGGCGGTGAACACGCTGACCGCCCAAGGGAAGAGGAAGGCCGCCTCGATGTCGAACACGATGAACAGGATCGCGACGAGGTAGAAGCGCACGTCGAACTGGGCGCGGCTGTCCTCGAACGCCGGAAAGCCGCACTCATATTCGGTGAGCTTGTCCGGATAGGGGTTGGAGGCGCCCGTCAGCTTCGCGACGATCATCGGCAGCACGACGAAGGCCAGGCTGAGGCCCAGCGCGACGCCGAGGAACATGAGGATCGGCAGATAATCGGCGGCGACGGACGCCATCGGGAAGACTCCGGGAACCCAAGGAATTGGCGCGGCTTTAGGACCCGCGCGGGCGGGAGGCAAGGCACTCCCCCACGTCATTCCAGCGAAAGCTGGAATCCCGCTTTTCTTGGGAAGCCCGAGCAGGGAAAAGAGATTCCAGCTTTCGCTGGAATGACGGCCCGACCCTGCAGGTCCTTGTGCCTCAGCGCAGCGCCCCGGCGACGAGCTTGTGCAGCTTGGAATGGAGCTGGTCGTTGGCGGCCAGAATCTGCCCGGTGGCGAGGCCGGCCTCGGCGCCGCGGAAATCGGTGACGAAGCCACCCGCCTCGCGGACCAGGACGATGCCCGCGGCGACGTCCCAGAGCTGGAGATCCTCCTCCCAGAAGCCATCGAAGCGGCCGGCGGCGACCCAGGCGAGATCGAGCGCGGCCGAGCCGAAGCGGCGGATGCCGGCGACTTCGGGCGAGACCGCGTTCAGGATCCGGTCGAACCGGTCGAGATCCCCATGCGCCTTGTAGGGGATGCCGGTGGCGATCAGGCTTTCGGAAAGGTCGCGGCGCGCGGAGACGCGCAGGCGGCGCTCGTTGAGCCAGGCGCCCCTGCCCTTTTCGGCCCAGAAGCTCTCGTCGGTCAGCGGATTGTAGACCAGCCCCTGCGTGATCTCACCCCAGCCCTTGCCGCCGGGCTTCGGCTCCTGGACCGCGATCGAGATGGCGAAATGGGGGATTCCGTGGAGGAAGTTCGAGGTGCCGTCGACCGGATCGATGATGAAGCGGGGCTTCATCGGATCGCCTTCGTGGGCCCCGCCTTCCTCGAGCAGCAGGCCCCAATCGGGCCGCGCGTGGCGCAGCTCCTCGGCCAGCGTCTGCTCGGCCTGCTTATCCGCCATCGAGACGAAGTCGGCCGGCCCCTTGCGGCTGACCTGGAGCTGCTCGACCTCGTTGAAGTCGCGCCGCAGCCGCGGCGCCGCCTTGCGGGCGGCGCGGGTCATGACGGTGATGAGGCCGGAATGGGATACCAAGGCTCAGTCTCCAGCCCCTCCCTTTCAAGGGAGGGGTAAGGGGTGGGTCGCGCCGATATCGGCTCGATGCCGATGTCGGCGCCGCGGGGCCTAGGCGGCAGGCTCGCTTCGCTCGCCACCCACCCCCATCCCCTCCCTTGAAAGGGAGGGGCGTAGAAAAAATCAGTCCGCGCGCCTCACGTAGGTCTGCTCGTAAACGTCGACGACGATCCGCGTGCCAGCGCCGATATGCGGCGGGACCATGATGCGCACGCCATTATCGAGGATCGCAGGCTTGTAGCTGGACGACGCGGTCTGGCCCTTCACGACGGCGTCGGCCTCGACGATCTCGGCCTCGATCGTGTCGGGCAGCTGCACGCTGATCGGGCGCTCGTTGTAGAGCTCCATGACCACGTCCATCCCGTCCTGCAGGAAGGCGGCGGCGTCGCCGAGGATGCCGGCATCGAGCGTGACTTGCTCGTAATTGTCCTTGTCCATGAAGGTCAGCGCGTCGCCGTCCTTGAACAGGAACTGGAAATCCTTGGTGTCGAGGCGGACGCGCTCGACCGTCTCGGCCGAGCGGAAGCGGACGTTGTTCTTGCGGCCGTCGATGAGGTTCTTCATCTCGACCTGCATGTAGGCGCCGCCCTTGCCGGGCTGGGTGTGCTGGATCTTCACCGCGCGCCAGATGCCGCCTTCATATTCGATGATATTGCCGGGACGAATGTCCACGCCGCTGATCTTCATGGAAATGCTCGCTGCTCTGTCAGGATTTAGCGGGCGCCTTAGCGGGGGGAGCCGCGCCCGGCAAGCAAAGGGTAGGGATTGATCGGCGTGCCCTGCCACCAGCGGTCCGCCGGCCCCATCAGATTGACCGCGAAATGGAGGTGCGGGCCTGCCGGATTGGCGTTGCCGGTACTGCCGACCGTGCCGATGGGATCGCCGCGGCGCAGACGCTGCCCCTCGGCGAGGCCCGGCGCGTAAGCGTCGAGATGGGCGTAGTAATAGCTCCAGCGCCGGTCAGGCGAGCGGACATAGACCGTGATCCCGCCGCCGCCCTGGCTGAAGAACAGTTTCTCGACCGTCCCCTCTGCCGCCGCGATCACCGGCGTGCCGCGCGCGGCCATGATGTCGATAGCGTCGTGAACGCGAGCGCCGCCGGCGCGGGCCTGAGTGTAGGTGTCGCTGAGTTGCGCAGCGCGCACGCCCGCGACAGGGATGGCGAGGCCGGACGGGGCGATTACCGGCGCCGGCGCCGGCGCCGAGGCGAGCGCCGCCTCGCGCGGCGCTTCGGGCACCGGGGCCGACAGGAAGATCATGCTGCCGAAGAACAGGATCATTCCGACAGTGATAAGGACGAGAAGGGCGAGCACCAACCTTTGCATGGGCTGGGAAACCCGTTCCGCCCCCGCATCGTTCCCACGCTAGGGCCGCAGCACGCCCTCGAAGGCCTTCACCGCGGCAGCCGGGCCGTGCTCATGGCCCCACACCGCGTTGCAAACGGCGAGGAAATCGGCGCCCGCCGCGACCAGTGCGCCGCCGTTTTCCGGCGTGATTCCGCCGATCGCCACGCACGGAATCTCGAACAAGGCCGACCACCAGGCGAGGATCGACGCGTCGGGACGATGGCGGGTTTCCTTGGTCGCGGTCTCAAAGAAGGCGCCGAACGCGACATAATCCGCACCCGCCTCGCCCGCGTCCATCGCCAGGTGGCGGCTGTCGTGGCAGGTGACTCCGATTTGCGCGGAGACCCCCAGCAGCGACCGCGCCTCGCGCGGATCGCCGTCGCCCTGGCCAAGATGGACGCCATCGGCGCCGAGCCGCTTCGCCAGCCCGACGTCGTCATTGACGATGAACGCCACCTCGCGCGCCGCACAGAGAAGCTGGAGCGGTTCGGCGAGCCGCGACGCCTCGTGCTGGTCGACCCCCTTCACGCGAAACTGGAAAGCCGCGACCGGCCCCGCATCGAGCGCTTCGGCCAGCCGGTCCGGGAAATTCCCGCCCACGTCGAGCGGCGAGATCAGGTAAAGCTGGCAGGGCGCGCGGCGCTCGGGCGGGCGGAAGAGTGGGGTGTCGTCGGGTTCGTCGTTCATGGACCGCTCATTAGCGAAGCGGCAGTCGCCGTCCAATGAGACGCATCATCTTTCTCGCTGCCGCCGCGCTCGCCGCCTGCGCCACCGTCCCGGCCGCCGAAGCGGGCCCAACCGCCGCGCTCGGCCAGTTCGCGCAGGTCGAGGGACTTAGCATCCGCCCGCTCCGCGTGGTCGAGGACAGCCGCTGTCCAATCAACGCACGTTGCGTCTGGGCCGGGCGGATGATCCTGCATGTCGAGGTGACGAGCGGTGGTGGGCGCGCGCCCTACGATCTCACTCTCGGCGAGCCGATCGCTTATGGCGGCGGCCGCCTCGCCCTCGTCGCGGCCGAGCCCGGGCGCGAGGCCGGCCACGAGACCGATCCCAGCGCCTATCGCTTCACCTTCGCCTACGGGCGCTAGTCCGAACCGCGCACACGACCGTCATCGTCTCGGGCAGCGATCAGCCCGCCGACAGCCGCTGCGAACGCGCCGGGGTCGTCGAGGCGGTGCGCGATGCCGCGAAGCCTACCCCGGCCGCGAGCGAGCGGGGGATCGAGATCGATTATGACATTCGGATAGTTGATCAGCGCCAGATTCAGCACGCCCCTCCCTTTCAGCTCCTCGCGCGTCCACGACGTCCGCAAACCGGCGATCTGCGCCGCGGGGAGTCTCACCGACCGAAGCGAGCCAAGCCGCATCGTCACCGCCTCTTCATCCACCAGCACAGGAAGACGCTTCAGCGAGCGGATGAATGCAATCATCCCGATCAGGGCCGCGAGGCTCAGGACCGAAAGGATCGCCGCCGCGGTTCGGCTCCACAGCGCCGACACCAGCAAATGCACGACGATCAGCTCCACCGCCATGATGCAGGCGAAGACCCACATCGGCGCGGCAAGCGCGCGGCTGTAGCCGAAGGTTGAGGGGCTCGCGGCGCTTGGCGCCGTCACGCCTTGACGGTCGATGCGTCGTAGATCTCGTCGATCGCCTCGCCGAGCGCGCGGTCGAACTCGGCGTCGCTCATCGGGTGGCGCAAGTCCTCGAGCAAGGCGCGGCTGAAGCTGGCGATCACGCCGCGATTCTTGGCCAGTTCGGAGCAGGCCTCGGGCCGGCTGTAGCCGCCCGAGAGCGCAACCACGCGGAGCACGTGCGGGTGATCGACGAGGGAATCGAACAGGCCGGGCTGAACCGGCAGCGAGAGCTTCAACATCACCCGGTCGTCGCCGGGCATCGCGTCGAGCGCCTTCCGAAGCTCGTCGAGCAGGATCGCGTCCGCCTCGGCGCGCTCCGGGCTCTTGATGTTGACCTCGGGCTCGATGATCGGGACGAGGCCCGCGGCAAGGACCTGCTGCGCGACTTCGAACTGCTGCCGAACGATGGCCGCGATGCCCGCGCGATTGGCGAGGTTGATCACCGAGCGCTCCTTGGTGCCGAACACGCCGAGGGCGTTGGCGCGGCCGAGCAGAGTGTCGAGCTCCGGCATCGGCTTCATCAGCTGGACGCCGTTCGCCTCCGCCTCGAGGCCCTTGTCGATCTTGATGAAGGGAACGACGCCGCGCTCGTTCAGCACCTGCGGCACCGGCTTGCCGTCGATCTTCCCGTCCATCGTCCGCTCGAACAGGATCGCGCCGAGCACCTTGTCGCCGGTGAATTCGGGCGAGGTGATGATCCGCGAGCGCATCTGGTGGATCAGCCCGAACATCTCCTCGTCGCTCGACCAGGCGTCCGCCTCGATGCCGTAGCCCTTGA
>DASQJU010000112.1:0-26836 GCA_035630915.1 Allosphingosinicella sp. | reverse complement strand
TCCTGCAGCACCTTCAGCGAGGAGAGGATGTTGCGGATACGGTCGGTGGCCTCGCTGCGCTGGACCAGCTTGGCACGGCGCTTCGAGGTCGATGCGGTGATGCCCGCCTTGAGCTGCTCGCGGCGCTCGTTCAGCGCCTTGACCCTCTTGGCCATGGGATCGTTGACCGTGGTCGCGGCATAGATGGCAACCAGCACGGCAAAGGTCGCGATGGCGGAGAGGATGCTCGCCACCATCACAACATCGATCCCCATGATCGTCGGGCCGTGCGTCACCGTCATGCGTTCCCGTCCTTCTTAAATCTCGAAGTTGATCATCTTGGCCATGATGAAGGCGCCGATCGCCATCCAGACCATGCCGCCGGCGCCGACGATCATCAGCCGCTCGTCGACGAAGAAATTCTGCATGTACTTGCCGTTGATGAACCAGATCAGCCCGAACACGATGAACGGCAGAGCGCCGATGATGTAGGCCGAGGCCTTGGATTCGGACGACATCGCCCGGATCTTGAGCTTCATCGCCGAGCGCTTGCGCAGCACGTCCGCCAGGTTCGACAGAGTCTCGGCGAGATTGCCGCCCGTCTCGCGCTGGATCGCCAGACTGATGACGAAGAACTGGAACTCCGCCGTGCCCAGGCGGTTCGCGGTTTCCTGCAGGGCGACGTCCATCGTCCGGCCGATCCGCATCTTGTCGGCGACCGTGCGAAACTCGGTGCCGACCGGCGCCTGAAGCTCGTCGGCGACGATTCCGACGGTTTCCGAAATGGGCAGGCCCGAGCGCAGGCCGCGCACCATCAGCTCGATCGCGTCGGGGAAACGCGCGGTGAACTTGTTGACCCGGCGCTTGATCAGCTTGCCGATCACGAAATGGGGGATGGCGACGCCGGCGAACAGGCCGAGCGGGACGGCGAGCATCAGCGGCAGGCCCTTGAAGGCCAATCCGGCGAACGTGATCGTGCCCAGGCCGGCCGAGGCCATCACATAGTGCGCCAGCGTCCAGCTGCGCCCGGTCTGGCTCAGCCGCAGCTGGAGCAGGGCGGGCCTGGGGATGAAGCGCTTGGCGAAGCTGTCGCCGCGATTCTGGCGCTGGGCGTAGATGCGCTTGAGCTGGGCCTGGGCGGCGACATCGGTCGACCGGCTGTGGCGCTCGCGCAGATCCTCGAGGCGGCGCGACACCAGCTTACCCGCCGACGGGCCCGAAAAAGCCGTGAGCGCGAGGATCCCCGAGGTCACGACCCCGGCGAGCAGCAAGATTATCGTGAAACTCGGCATTTCGCCTCCCTCTTCGCGCCGGTTCGGCCTCAGGCCGCGGCGGAAGCTTCCCTGGGCTTCTTCGAAACCATGGCCTTGAAGTTGCCGAGCTTGCCGAGCAGCGACCCGCCGTTCGCGGAGCCGCCTTCCTCGGCGCCCTCGGCGCCATCCTGGGCGACCGTGAGCGCCAGCAACTGGGCGAGCGGCTGTGACAGCTTGCCGGACTTGGCGATCTTGGCGAGCGGCTGGCCGAGCTTGGCGGCCTGCGCCGCCATCTTCGGATCGAACGGGATGACGATGTCGACCTTACGCTCGATCGAATGCTCGAAGTCCTTGCGGCTCACCTCCTGAATGCCCGACTGGCAGCGGTTGGCGACGACGATGATCCGGGCCTGCGGCGCGTTCGCCTTCAGCCAGGAAAGGATGCGGATCGCGTCGCGCGTGCCGGAGAGGGTGAATTCGGCGACGACAACGACGACGTGAACGTCGCCCAGAAGGTGCGGGTAGTGGACCATCATCTGCCGCGGCAGATCGATCACCGTGCCTTCGAAGGCATGCCGAATCTCTTCCTGCAGCTGGTAGAAAGCGGAGCCGTCCGACATCATCGACTGGTTGATCGGCGCCTCGGCGGAAAGCACGCAGAGCTTCTCGTTGGCGCGGACCATGGCCCGTTCGATGAACAGGCCGTCGATGCGGCTCGGATTCTCGATCGCGTCGGTCAGGCCGCGGCCAGGCTCGAGGTCGAGCGCCAGCGCGCCGGTTCCGAAGTGGACGTCGAGGTCGAGCAAAGCGGTCGAGCGACCACCCTTGTCGCCCATCAGCCAGGCGAGCGAGGTCGCGATGGTCGAGGCGCCGACGCCGCCGCGCACGCCGATGACCGCAGCCATCACGTTGGGCTTCTCCATGCCGCTTTCGGCGACTCGCGGGCCTGAAATGGTCATCTGCGCATTGGCGAAGGCGTCGCGAAGCTGATCGGGCGAGAACGGCTTCAGCAGATAATCCTGGATGCCCGAGGCGACGAGATCGCGGTAGAGTCGAACGTCGTTGACCTGGCCCGCGGCGATCACCACCGTTCCCGGCTCGCAGACCTCTGCCAGCGCGTTGATGTCGTTGAGCGGGTCGCCGCTTTCGGAAAGATCGACGAACAGGATCGACGGGCTCGCCGAGACCGACAGCGTTTGCACGGCGTTGCGCAGGCCGCCCTTGTTGACCTTTTCCGGCGACCAGCCGTGCTCGACCGCGATCGGCCGCAGCAGCTCGGCGGTTTCCTCGTCGGTGACGTAGGCGCTGAACGGGTCGCGGAGCGAAGCCGCGCGGGAAGCGTGGAAGGGCGCGTTCATGGTTTTACCTACCCTGCGGAGTGGTGGTGGCGGCGGGGAGTCCTTGACGCCCGGTGGGCGGACTTTCGCGATAGGCGCGCGCGGCGCGACCCGCGGTCTGCGCGGCACCATTGCCGGACGGTTCGCGGCCCTGGATCAGATCCTCCGGGTTGGCGATCATCGCGGAAAGGTTGGTGTTTGTCGCGCAGCCATAATTGCTTCCGGTGCGGACCGGCGATTCGATGCCGGGGTCGTTCCAGCTGGGGCAGCCATCGACGCTCGCGGTCGCCCGGCTGGCGACGACGCGGACATAACCCGGAGGCACCGCCCCTTCGGTCACCGGCGCGCCCGCGTCGGCGATCAACAGGCCATGGGCGGACGCGACTCGTGCCACGTCGCGCTTGGCGCCGTTCGAATCATAGTCGCCCCCGTCGATCGCGATCGAATCGCCGTAGCGCAGGCCGATCGAATCGAACCAGGCGGCGAGCCGGCCCTGCTCGGAGGCGGAGACGCCATCGCCCTGGGTAGCGACATCGAAGACGAAGCTGGTCCGCTCGACCACCGGCTGGTGGAGCGAGTAGAGGCTGTAATTGCGGCGCACCTCGAGCTGGTCGGGCTGCGTCGAGCAACCCCCGACGACGAGCCCGAAAGCGGAGACCGCGGCGATGCTGAGCAGGCGGGACATGATCATATCCTTTCGAGCGGCGGCGGCCATCAGAAGTTGAACCCGGGCTGGGCGGACGGACGAGCCGCCTGCGGCTGCTGGGGCGGCGGAGCGGCAGCGGCACTGACCTCGCGGACCGGAGAATGGCCGGGGG
The DNA here is from genome assembly GCA_035630915.1 of Allosphingosinicella sp. GTDB lineage: Bacteria > Pseudomonadota > Alphaproteobacteria > Sphingomonadales > Sphingomonadaceae > Allosphingosinicella. Next base: position 23,449 of record DASQJU010000112.1, on the reverse strand, counting down.
CGGGCAGGGACGGCGAAGCATCGCCTGTGGTGCCGATGCCCGGCGCAACTGTGCGGCCCGGGCCGGCGCTCGGCCCCGGACGCTGCTCGCCGGTGCGGCCGTCATTTTCCTGACCGACGAGCAGGCGCTGGGCCTCGTCGGGATTGCGATGGCCGTCGGTCGGCAGCGCGATCTGGGCCGGGTTCGAGACCGGGCGCACCAGATAAGGCGTGACGACGATGACCAGCTCGGTCTCGGCCCGCTGGTAGCGGGTCGAGCGGAACAGGGCGCCGAGTATGGGAATGTTGCCAAGGAAGGGCGCGCGGTCGATCGTGTTCGTATTGTGGTTGCGCAGCAGGCCGGCGATCATGAAGCTCTGGCCCGAGCCGAGCTCGACGGTCGTCTCCGCGCGGCGCACGGTGAGCGCGGGCACGTTGAAGCCGTTGAGGCGGATCGTGCCCTCGTTGGACAGCTCGGAGACCTCCGGGCGGACGCGCATCTGGATGCGCCCGTCCTCGAGCACGATCGGCGAGAAGGCGAGGCCGACGCCATATTGCTTATACTCGATGGTGATGCTTCCGAGCGACTGCGAGATCGGGATCGGGAACTCGCCGCCGGCGAGGAAGCTCGACGTTTCGCCGGAAAGCGCGACGATCGACGGCTCGGCCAAGGTCGTGACGAGGCCGGTGGTCTCGGCGAGGTTCATGGTGCTCAGGATATCGAGCCCGAGCAAATGGCCCGCGGCGCCGAGGGTCGTCGCACCAAGGGCGTTGTTGAACGTGTAGGCCGTGCCGCCCGTCGGCAATCCGGTCACGGGATCGAGCGCATCGGTGATCGTGCCGGCATTGCCGCGGCCGATGCCGAACAGGAATCCGCCCGAATTGTCGCGCGACAGGAGGTTGGTGCCGATCTCGCGCAGCAGCGAGCGGTTGACCTCGGCGATCTTGACCTGGAGCATCACCTGCTGCGGCGTCGCCGTGCGCAGGCGGCTGACGACCTGCGTCCCGTCGCCGACGAACGCCTGGGCGAGGCGCTCGGCCTCGGCCGCGTCGTTGGGCTGGGCGACGGTGCCGGTCAACAGGACCATACCGTTCATCGGCGTCGCCACGATGTCCGCCTCGGGCATCGCCGCGTGCAGCATCTGCCCGACCGACGCGAGGTTCTGGCCGACTCGAACGCTTGCGGAATAGACCACTCGGCCCGAGCGGTCCGTCGCGTAGACGGTGGTGTTGCCCGCGGTCTTGCCGAAGACGTAGAACTGTGTCGGCGAGCGCACCTCGACGTCGGCGATCTCGTTGTTCGCGACGAACAGATCGGTCATCGCGCCGCCCACCCGCACCAGCCGGCCGGTGCCGACCGAGAGCGTGATATCGCTGCCCGGAGCGACCGCGCCGGACTGGGCGACGGCCTGGCTCGGCGCGGAGGCGGCGATACCCGCGGCCAGCGCGGCCGCCAGCGCGGTGCCGAGCGCGGCGCGCTTCATACTGATCTTGCTCTTCATTACCTGGCTCCCACCGGAACGACGGTCACTGAATTTCCGCGCGCGACCCGAACGACCGGTCCGAGACTGGCTCCCGGAATGCCGGCCGAGTTGGGCGCGGAGTTGGACGCGGAGCTGTTATTATTGTCTCGCGCCCGGCCGGGGACGGTGCTGCGCTGGAAACGCGAGACATCGGCTCCGACCGTATAGGTTGTGTTGCTGTCGACCGGGCGGCTGGAAACGGCGAGCAGCATCTGCCGCTCGGCCCGCGGGTCTACGGTCTCAGGCACGGTCACCTCGCCGGCGGCGATTGCGCGCTCCAGCTCGGCATTGTTGTCGGCGAGCGACCTCAGCGACAGCGAGAGCTGCCCGATGGTCTGCGCGACCGCGATCTTCTCGGCGATCTTGGGCGTCGCTTCGAACGTCACCGTGGCGACGGTCTGGGCGACCTGGTTGCCCTGCTCGTCGCGGGCGTTGAGCCGCTGGTCGACGGCGAGGACGCGAATGTTGCGGACGATCGTCTCGGAGACGCGCAGGGGCGGGCCATCGCCGCCGCCTTCGACTTCCTGCGCAAGCACGAGATCGACCCGGTCGCCCGGGAAGACGAAGCCGGCGACGCCGCTGGTCGCGGACACGCCGACGGTAACGGCGCGCATGCCGGGGCCGAGCGCCGCGGCGAGGAAACCGCGTTCGCCCGGGCGAACGATGGCGCCCTGGGTCAGCGGCTGGCCGGCGGTGATTTCGTTGCGAACGACGGTGCCGATCAGGCTCTGCGGATCGAGGCCCGCTTCGCCGCGCGTGAAATAAGCGGGCTGGACGAGGCCCTGGGGCCAGGGCTGGTAGCGGAACGCCTCGGCGTCGATGATCGTGCCGACCGGGAGCGTGCGGGTCGCGACCAGCACTTCGGGGCCGGCGGGAACCTGCTGGCTCGCCTGTGCCTGCGGCGCCGCGGCACCGGTGAACATGCTCTTGGCCATGAAGGCGGTGACGCCTGCAATGATGAGTGCGCCTACGAGCAGCACGATCTTCTTGACGTCCATGGCGCGTGTCGCCTCCCCTGCGGGACCTGAGTGAAATCAGGCCCTAGTCATCATCCAAACTGGTTAAGAAAGCGTTCGCTAATCAGCCACAAACCGCCGAATGCGATGGCGAGGCCGTACGGAACTTCGAGCCGGCCCTCGCTTCGGGCCAGGCGATGGCGAATGTACATCACTGCCGTCAGCACCCCCCCGGCGAGCGACATCACGACCAGCAGCACGACCAGCGCCTGAAACGGGAGCCATAGGGCCAGGGCGCCGATCAGCTTGACGTCGCCGCCGCCCATCGCGCCGATCGCGAAGGCGATCGTGAACAGACCGAAGACGATCGCGGCGATTCCGATCTGGATCGCAACCTCCGGCCAGAGCGGCAGGCCGATCGACCACCAGAAGGGGATCGCGAGCAAGGCGATGGCGATGTTGAGCTCGTTGGGAATGGTGCGCGACTTGATGTCCCACCAGCACGCCGCAAGCAGCATGGCCGCCAGCAGGACGAGCAGGGAGATGGAGAGCGCGTTAGCCATATTTGACGGGCACTAGACGCCCGACCTTTCGAAACCGTAACCGGAGCGCATGGAAAATCACCCCAACCACCGGCGCGCGCGTCCGGACGGCGCCCGCTTCGGCACCTGGGCCGCACCCGACGGCTGGGAGATTCGGCGGATGGATTGGCCGCAGCCGGGTCGCGGCAAGGCGCGCGGCAGCCTGATCTTCGCCGGCGGGCGGGGCGACTTCATCGAGAAGTATCTCGAGGCGTTCGCCCATTGGCACGCGAGCGGATGGAATGTCGCCGCCTTCGACTGGCGCGGTCAGGGGGGATCGCGAGGCGACGGCTCCCGCGTCGATCCGTTCGAGGCGTTGACCGACGACCTGACCGCCCTGCTCGCCGACTGGCGGGCGGGGACGGCGGGCCCGCACGTGGCTATCGGCCATTCGATGGGCGGCCATGTGCTGCTGCGGACGCTGGTCGAGGCGAAGCCACCGCTCGACGCGGCGGTGCTGGTGGCGCCGATGATCGCGGTGAACAGCGCCCCGCTTCCCGCCTGGCTGGCGCCGGACATCGCCGAGACGATGGCCCTTTGCGGCTTTCGCGACATTCCGATGTGGCGGGTGCCGCCCGCCTTGCAGCGCGCGGGCGGCCAGAGGCAGCGAATCCTGACCGGATCGAGCGAGCGATACGAGGACGAATTGTGGTGGTGGGAGCAGAAGCCCGAGTGGAGCCTCGGCGCGCCGACCTGGGGCTGGATGCGCGCAGCGTACCGCTCCGCCGCCGCGGCCTTCACCGCCGAGCGGCTGGGCGCGGTGCGCCTGCCCGTCCTGATCCTGGCCGCCGGGCGGGACCGGCTGGTCAGCAATGCCGAGATCCGGCGCGTGGCGAAGGAGCTGCCCGATGCGCAGCTGGAGGCGTTTCCGAGCGCGGCGCACGAGATCCTGCGCGAGGAGGATCCCGTGCGGCGGGACGCCTTGGCGCGGATCGACGACTTTCTCGCGGCGCGCGCGCCGTGAGCGACGTGGTCATCGTCGGCGCGGGCATCGCCGGCGCGAGCCTCGCGGCGGAGATTGCAGGAGCCGCGTCGGTGGTGCTGCTCGAGGCGGAGAGCCAGCCCGGCTATCATGCGACCGGGCGCTCCGCCGCCTTCTGGTCCGAAAGCTATGGCGGGCCGCTGATCCGTCCGCTGACGACCGCCTCCGGGCCCGCGCTCGCGCCGTGGCTGCGGCCGCGCGGCGCGCTGCACATCGCCGACGCCGAAGGCCGCGCCGGGCTCGAGACGCTGGTGGCGGCCTTCCCGGCCGGTCTGTTCGCGCCGATGGACCGGGCGGCGCTGGCGCAGGCGATCCCGGGCCTCAAGCCCGGTTGGGATCACGGCCTCGCCGAGCCGAGCTGCGCCGACATCGACGTCGCCGGCCTCCACGCCGACTGCCTCAAGCGCGCGCGCCTGGGCGGCGCGACCTTGGTCACGGACGCGCCGATGATGGCGGCCGAGCGGAGCGGCGGGCGCTGGCGGATCGAGGCCGGTGGCCGGGAGTTCGAGGCGGATGTGCTGGTCAATGCCGCCGGCGCCTGGTCCGACGAGGTCGCAGTGCGGGCGGGCGCGGGCCGGCTCGGCATCCAGCCTTGCCGGCGGACGATCGCGCAGCTGCGGACCGAGCCGCCGGCGCCCGAAACGCTGCCGCTGGTGATCGACGCCGCCGGGCGCTTCTACTTCAAGCCGGAGCCCGGCGGACGGCTGTGGCTGAGCCCGCACGACGAGACTCCGTGCCCGCCTCACGATTGCGCGCCCGAGGAGCTTGACGTGGCGCTGGCGATCGACCGGTTGGAGCGGGCGGTCGATTGGCGGGTCGCGGCGGTCGAGCGCAAATGGGCGGGTCTCAGGAGCTTCGCGCCGGACCGGCTGCCGGTCTACGGCTATGCCGAGCCCGGCTTCTTCTGGTGCGCGGGGCAGGGCGGGTTCGGCATCCAGACGGCGCCCGCCGCGGCGAGCCTTGCCGCCGCGTTGCTGCTCGGGCGGGCGCCCGAGATCGACCCCGCGCCCTATTCGGCCGCCCGTTTCGGCTGAGCCAGAGCGGCGGCGCAGGCGAGGGCGTCGGCGCGGTCGTTTTCGGGATGGCCGCTATGGCCCTTCACCCAATGCCACTCGACCCTGTGCGGCTTCTGCGCGTCGAGCAGCTCCTGCCAGAGCTCGGCATTCTTGACCGGCTTCTTGTCGGCGGTGCGCCAGCCGTTTTTGAGCCAGCCATGGATCCACTTGGTGATGCCGTCGCGGACGTAATTGCTGTCGGTGTAGAGCCGGACCCGGCAGGGGCGCTTGAGCGAGGTCAGGCCGCGGATCGCGGCGAGCAGCTCCATCCGGTTGTTGGTGGTCAGCGGCTCGCCGCCGGAGAGCTCCTTCTCGCGCTCGCCCGAGCGAATGATGACGCCCCAGCCGCCCGGGCCTGGATTGCCCTTGCAGGCCCCGTCGGTAAAAATCTCGACGTTGGAAAGCTCCGCGCTCACGCGGCCTCGAGCCCGGCGGGGAGCTTGAAGACCATGCGCTCCTCGACGCCCTCGACCGGCTCTTCGGTGACGTCGAACCGCTCGGCCAGCGCGTCGACGACCTCGCGGACGAGCAGCTCGGGGGCCGAGGCGCCGGCGGTGATGCCGAGGGTGCGGACTCCTTCGAGCCAGTCGAAATCGATGTCGGCGCCGCGCCCGACGAGGCGCGCCTTGGTCCCCCCGCGCTCGGCGACCTCGACCAGTCGGAGCGAATTGGAGCTGTTCGGAGCGCCGATCACCAGCAGCGCGTCGCAGCGCGGGGCGATCGCCTTGACCGCGGCCTGGCGGTTCGAGGTCGCGTAGCAAATGTCCTCGCTGCGCGGCATGGCGATCGAGGGGAAGCGGCGCTGCAGGATGCCAACGATCTCCGCCGTGTCGTCGACCGACAAGGTCGTCTGGGTGAGGAAGGCGAGGCTCTCCGGATCGGCGGGCTGGAGGGCTTCGGCGTCGGCCGCGGTCTCGATCAGCGTCATCATCCCTTCGGGGACCTGGCCGAACGTGCCGATCACCTCGGGATGGCCGGCATGGCCGACGAAGAGGATGTGACGGCCGCGCTCGATCAGCCGCTCGGCCTGGCGATGGACCTTGGAGACAAGCGGGCAGGTGGCGTCGAGATAGTTGAGCCCGCGCGCTTGCGCCTTGGCCGGGACCGCCTTGGGCACGCCGTGGGCGGAGAAGACCACGGGCACGCCGTCGGGCACCGCGTCGAGCTCGGGCACGAAGATCGCGCCCTTGGCCTTGAGGCTGTCGACGACGAACTTGTTGTGGACGATCTCGTGGCGAACATAGACCGGCGCTCCGTAACGCTCGAGCGCGAGCTCGACGATGCGGATGGCGCGGTCGACGCCGGCGCAGAAGCCGCGCGGGGCGGCGATCAGGAGGGTGAGGGGCGGTTTGCTCATATATCGTTCAGATGGTGGGGCCTCTACTCGATTGCCAGTTTGCACAAAAGCCTTGGGGCGCTAGGGAAGCGTCAACACCACATTGGGGATCTCGCCTTGCGCTCTTACCTGCCCAAAGCGGCCGCTGTCGCCGCCCTGCTTTCTGTCGGACTTACCGGATGTGCGCACGAAGGCGACATCACGGCGACGGGCATCCTCGCCAACTACACCGCCTGCCCCCCGGTGGCGATCGCCGCCCCGACCGGCGACGTCACCTTCTTCAACCCGGCGAACAGCCGCGACGCGGACGCGATCGACCTCGTCGCCCAGATCACCAACGTGCGCGGCACCTGCAACGACAGCGGCGAGTTCATCGTCACCGAGGTCAGCTTCGACGTCCAGGCGCGCCGCCGCGACGCCGCCGGCCCGCGCGAGGTGACCCTGCCTTATTACGCGACCGTGATTCAGGGCAGCACCAACATCGTCGCCAAGCGCGTCAGCCGCATCGGCCTGCACTTCGACGACGGCCAGCTGCGCACCAGCACCAGCGGTACCGCGACCACCCACGTGCTGCGTTCGGCGGCGACGCTCCCGGAAGACATTCGCGACCAGATCACCCGCGAGCGCCGCGCCGGCGATCCCAACGCGGCGGTCGATCCGATGGCCGATCCCGCGGTCCGCGCCGCAGTCGAGCGCGCCCGGTTCGAGGTGCTGATCGGCTTCGAGCTGACCGAAGACCAACTGCGCTACAACGCCACGCGCTAGCAGCCGGACCTTCCTTCCCTCGTCCTCCCCGCGAAATTGAGACGTTGCCCTTCCCCCGGGAGGGCGGCGAGCTTCGCGCGAATGGTCCCAATGTTCGCAGTGGCCATGGGCCATGGTCAGGACATCTCTAACGCACGAGGCGGACTCGTCGGCTGGCTGCGTGGCGAATCGGTTCGTGGTATGTTCCATCTGGCAGGATAGGCCACAAGATGGGGGCTGTAGGAAAGAGTTTTTTTGGCCTCGGCGAACCTGGAACGTCCTGGCGTGCGTGCTGCCGCTTTCGACCCATTGCGGACATTAGCTCGACGTCGGCCAAACCTGCGCTCTTAGACCAACGGGGGCCTCCTCGGCAGCTGCGCGCCAATCTGACGGGAAGCCTGAAAGATGCGTCTCCAACGCATGTTCTGCCTCGGCGAAGCCTTCATCCAACTCGCCGCAGGTAATGGCCTCACCTGACCGGTCCCGCACGATCAGAAACACCTCATCATAGGTGATCTTGCCGACCTTTTCGGCAGCTACATCGACAATGTCGGCAAACCGAACCGTGCCGCCACCGCTGACCACGAGACGATCCAGTTCAACAGCGATCTTCATCGCCTCTCGATACGGGGCCTGAGGTCCGCTTTCCACCCCAAGCGGACATTCGCCTCGACCTGCCGCCACGCCCGCAGTCGATTGACACCCGCTCCCCCCTGCGTCATGGCCGCCCGGTCCGAATGGACGCGCGGGAGAGGGCGGGAGACCGCCGCCGAAGGAGCAACCGCCCCGGAATCTCTCAGGCAAAAGGACCGCGCGGACAGGACGCTCTGGAAAGCGGGTCGCGAGAGCGGCCCCACCGAAGGTGTAACCCCGGACGCTCCGGGGGAAAGCTCTCAGGTCCCGGCGACAGAGGGGGTATTGGACGGTTCCGATCGCACTGCGGTCGGGCCTCGATACTGAGCTGGAGCCGGCATGAGCGAGACGCAAGCACCCCTTCCCCTCGATGCCTGGCACCGCGCGCGCGGCGGCCGGATGGTGCCCTTCGCCGGCTATGCGATGCCGGTCCAATATGAAGGGATCATGGCCGAGCATCTGTGGACGCGCTCCAGCGCCGGCCTGTTCGACGTCAGCCATATGGGCCAGATCATCGTCGCCGGACCCGAGGCGGAGAAGGGGCTCGCCGCGCTCCTGCCGGCCGATTTCGCGATCCTCAAGGATGCCCGGCCCAAATACTCGCTGCTGCTCAACGACGATGGCGGGATCATCGACGATCTGATGGTCACGCGGCGGGGCGAGCATTTCTACCTCGTCGTCAACGGCGCGACCAAGCATGGCGACATCGAGTGGATGGAGCAGCGCCTGCCGCGCGGCGCCGTGCTCGACCATATGAAGGAGCAGGCCTTGCTCGCGCTGCAGGGGCCGAAGGCGGTCGACGCGCTGCAGCGGCTTGCGCCCGGAGTCCAGGAACTGACCTTCATGACCGCCGGCAGCTACAAGATCGGCGGCGTCAGCGCCTGGATCAGCCGCTCGGGCTATACCGGCGAGGACGGGTTCGAGATTTCGGTGCCGGCGATCTCCGCCGAGCCGATCGCGGACCTGCTGGTCGCGCAGGAGGAGGTCAAGCCGATCGGCCTCGGCGCGCGCGATTCGCTGCGGCTCGAGGCGGGATTGCCGCTCTACGGCCACGATCTCGACACCGCGATTTCGCCGGTCGAGGCCGACCTCGTCTTCGCGCTGTCGAAGCGGCGGCGCGAGGAGGGCGGCTTTCCCGGCTGGCACCGGATCGCCAAGGAGCTGGCGAACGGGCCGAGCCGCAAGCGCGTCGGCCTCGCCATCGAGGGGCGCCAGCCGGTGCGCGAGGGGGCGGTCGTGATCGACCTTGCCGGCGCCGAGGCGGGCAAGGTCACGTCGGGCGGCTTTTCGCCGAGCCTCGAGGCGCCGATCGCCATGGCCTATGTGCCCAGCCGCGACGCCGAGCCGGGGACGCGCATCAGCTTGAGCGCGCGCGGCAAGACTTTCACCGGAACCGTCACGGCCATGCCGTTCGTTCCCCACCGCTACCACCGCAAGGGAGGATCCAAGTGAGCGTCTATTATTCCAAGGAGCATGAGTGGGTCCGGGTCGAGGGCGACGAGGCCACAATCGGGATCACCGATTTCGCGCAGGGGCAATTGGGCGACGTCGTCTTCGTCGAGGTCCCCGAGGCCGGCAAGACGGTGAGCAAGGGCGACGAGGCCGCGGTGGTCGAGAGCGTCAAGGCGGCGAGCGACGTTTATGCGCCGGTCGGCGGCACGGTGACGCAAGGCAACCAGGCGGTGGTCGAAGAGCCGAGCCTGGTCAACACCGACCCGGAGGGCGAGGGCTGGTTCTTCAAGCTGACGCTCGCCGACGCAAGCGAGCTCGACGGGCTGATGAACGAAGACCAGTACAAGGCCTATTGCGCGGAGCAATGAGCCGATGGTGAACCTCGCCAACCGCTGGTCGCCGGCCGATTATGCCCGCAACGCGGCCTTCGTGCCGGCGCTCGGCGATGCGGTGCTACGGCTGCTCGATCCGCAGCCGGCCGAGCTGATCCTAGACCTCGGCTGCGGCGACGGCGCGCTGAGCGCGCGGATCGTGGCTGCCGGCGCCAGCGTGATCGGCGTCGACAGCTCCGAGGAGATGGTCGAGGCGGCGCGGGCGCGCGGGATCGACGCCTTCGTCGCCGACGGGGAAGCGATGGACGTCGAGCGGTTCGGCGCGTTCGACGCGGTCTTCTCCAATGCGGCCTTGCACTGGATGGTCGACGCCGACGCGGTGGCGACCGGGGTGTTCAAGGCGCTGAGGCCGGGCGGGCGGTTCGTCGGCGAGATGGGCGGCGAGGGCAACCTCGCGACATTGCGCCGGGCGCTCCGGGACGAGCTGACCGCGCGCGGCTACCACATGCCGGAGCAGGACCCGGCCTGGTACGCCAGCGCCGAGGAGTTCGCCCGGCTCTATTGCGTCGCGGGCTTCAGCGCGGTGCGCGCCGAGCTGATCGAGCGGCCGACGCCGCTGCCGGGCGGAATCGCCGACTGGGTGAAGACCTTCCGTGCCGGGGTGATGGACGTGGCGATGGTGCCCGAGTGGGAGCGCGACGACGTCGCCGCGGCGATCGAGGCGCGAGTCACGCCAATGCTGCGGCAGGCGGACGGGACGTTTTGCGCGGATTATGTGCGGCTTCGATTCTCGATGACGAAGCCGGAATAGACAGGGGTTTCGATGCGTTATCTGCCATTATCAAAAGCCGACCGGAGCGCGATGCTGGCCGTCGTCGGCGCTGGATCGATAGACGATCTGTTCGTTGATGTGCCCGAGGGCGCGCGGCTCGACGGGGCGATCCACGATCTGCCGAACCACGCCAGTGAGCTTTCGGTCGAGCGCCAGCTCGGCGCGATGGCGCGCGAGAACATGGCGGCCGGCGAGGTGCCCTTCTTCCTCGGCTGCGGCGCCTATCGCCACCATATCCCGGCCAGCGTCGACCATCTGATCCAGCGCGGCGAGTATCTGACCAGCTACACGCCCTACCAGCCGGAGATCGCGCAAGGCACGCTCCAGCTGCTGTTCGAATTCCAGACCCAGGTCGCTCGGCTCTACGGCTGCGACGTCGCCAACGCCTCGATGTACGACGGCTCGACCGGCTGCTGGGAGGCGATCGCCATGGCCGGGCGCATCACCCGGCGGAAGAAGGCTTTGCTCTCCTCGGGCCTGCATCCGCATTATGTGTCGGTCGCGAGGACGATGGCGAAGTTCACCGGTGACGAACTGGTGCACCGGGCGCCGATGCTGGAGGCGGGCACCGACCTCGACTCGCTCGAGGTGGACGGCGAGACGTCGTGCGTCGTCGTCCAATATCCCGACATCATCGGCCGCATCGGCGATCTTTCCGCGCTCGCGGCGAAGTGCCAGGCGGCGGGCGCTTTGCTGATCGCGGTGGTCACCGAGCCGGTGGCGCTCGGGGCGATCAAGAGCCCGGGGGAGATGGGCGCGGACATCGTCGTCGGCGAGGGCCAGTCGATCGGGGTCGGACTGCAGTTCGGCGGGCCTTATGTGGGCCTGTTCGCGACGCGCGAGAAATATGTGCGGCAGATGCCGGGCAGACTCGCCGGGCAGACGGTCGACGCGGAAGGCAAGCGCGGCTTCGTGCTGACGCTCTCGACGCGCGAGCAGCATATCCGGCGCGAGAAGGCGACTTCGAACATCTGCACCTCGTCGGTGCTCTGCGCGCTCGCCTGGACGATGCACATGACCCTGCTCGGCGAGAAGGGCTTGAGGCAGCTCGCCGCGCTCAACCATGCCAAGGCGGTGGCGGCGGCGGAGCGGCTGGCACGCGTGCCGGGCGTCAGCGTCGTCAACGACTCGTTCTTCAACGAATTCACGCTTCGGCTGCCCAAGGAAGCGCGGCCGGCGGTGCGGGCGATGGCGGAACGGGGCGTGCTCGGCGGCGTCTCGCTCGGGCGGCTCTATCCGGACGAGGAGGGGCTGGCCAACGGCCTGGTGGTGGCGGTGACCGAGACGGTCACCGACGAGGATGTTGAGGCGCTCGCGGCGGCGCTCGAGGGAGTGCTGGCATGACGATCAACCAGAGCGGCTGGCGCCCGACCGCGCCCGAGGCCTCGGCCGAGGCCCCCGCGACCTTCACCGGCAACCGCGCGCTGATGCTCGAGGAGGCGCTGATCTTCGAGATCGGTGATACCCAGAGCACCGGGGTGGATATCGCGGAGGCCGGCGGGACCAGCCGGCTCGGCGGGCTCGCGCGCAACCGCGAGATCGGCCTGCCAGGCCTCTCCGAGCCGGAGATGGTGCGGCATTACACGCGGCTCTCGCGGCAGAATTATGCGATCGACCTCGGCCTGTTCCCGCTCGGATCGTGCACCATGAAGCACAATCCGCGGCTCAACGAGAAGGTCGCGCGGATGCCGGGCTTTGCCGATATCCACCCGCTCGCGCCGGTCGACACCGTGCAGGGCGCGCTGAAGCTGATCGCCACGCTCGGCGAATGGCTGGTGAAGCTGACCGGCATGCACTCGGTCGCGATGAGCCCCAAGGCGGGGGCGCATGGCGAATTGTGCGGGCTGCTGGCGATCCGCTCGGCGCTCGAGGCGCGGGGCGACGCCCGCGAAGTTATCCTCGTCCCCGAGAGCGCGCACGGCACCAACCCGGCCACCGCGGCCTTTGCCGGCTACCGGGTCGAGAACATCCCGGCGACCGCGGCGGGGCGGGTCGACCTCGCGGCGCTCAAGGCGCGGCTGGGGCCGGACGTGGCGGCGGTGATGATCACCAACCCCAATACGTGCGGCCTGTTCGAGCCCGACATGATCGAGATCTCCGAGGCCGTGCACGCGGCCGGGGGCCTGGTCTATTGCGACGGCGCCAATTTCAACGCGATCGTCGGGCGCGTGCGGCCGGGCGACCTCGGCATCGACGCGATGCACATCAACCTGCACAAGACCTTTTCCACCCCGCATGGCGGCGGCGGGCCTGGCTCGGGCCCGGTTGTCTTCTCGGCGGCGCTGACTCCGTTCGCGCCTTTGCCGTTCGTCGAGAAGCAGGGTGAGGATTACGTGCTGATCGAGGAAGAGACGGCGGGCGAGCATCACGGCCGCACGTTCGGGCGGATGACCGCCTTCCACGGCCAGATGGGCATGTTCACCCGCGCGCTCAGCTACATGATGAGCCACGGCGCCGACGGCCTCAGGCAGGTCGCCGAGGATGCGGTGCTCAACGCCAATTACATATTGCGCAGTCTCGAAGACGTACTCGACGCGCCGTTCGGCGGCTCGGGGCCGTGCATGCACGAGGCTCTGTTCAGCGACAAAGGCTTCGCCAACGGGCTCAGCACGCTCGATCTCGCCAAGGCGCTGATCGACGAGGGCTATCACCCGATGACCATGTACTTCCCGCTGGTCGTCCACGGCGCGATGCTGGTCGAGCCGACCGAGACCGAGAGCAAGGCCGCGCTCGACCAGTTCATCGGCGCGCTGCGCTCGGTGGCGGAGCGGGCCAAGGCCGGCGACGAGACGCTGAAAGCCGCGCCGGTTTTCGCGCCGCGGCGGCGGCTCGACGAAACGCTAGCGGCGCGCAAGCCCGTGCTGGTGTTCAAGGAGCCCGAGCAGGCCGAAGCGGCGGAATAGCCGGAGTCTAGTTCACGGCGGGCAATATGTGCTCCGGGATGTAGACCCGCTGCGCCGTGAACAGGACCGGATCGGCGTAATTGCCGCCGGTGAAGGCGATGGCGAGGTCGAGATCGGGGATGGCCATGAAGATCTGGCCGCCATTGCCGGCGGCGAAGAAGGCCTGAATCGTCCGCCCACGATAGGTGTAGCGCGCGCCGTTCCAGCCCCAGCCATATTGCTGGCGCGCGTTGAGGTCGCGGATGGGCGCCGTCGACCTTCGCGCCCAGTCGCGGCTGGTGATCTGGCGGCCGTGCCAGCGTCCGCCGTCCATCATCAACTGGGCGAGCTTGAGGAAATCGCGCGAAGTGAACTGGTGGCCGCCACCGCCATAGGCCTCGCCGGTCGGCTGCAGGAAGAGGTGGTAATCGCCCATCTGCATCGGCGCGGCGACGAGGCGCTGAAACAGCTCGGGCAGCGGCTCGCCGGCGATGCGCTCGAGCATGCCGCCGGCGAGGTTCGGCTGGATGCTGCAATAGACGATGCCCTCGCCCGGCGCGCGCGCCATCGGCACCGCCAACGTATAGAGATACCAGTTGGGCTGCGCGGTCTGCTCCTGCATCGGGTCTTCGTCGCCGGGCCGCTCGCCCGAATCGTTGCAGTCAAAGCCCGCGGTCATGCCGATCAAATGCTCGAGCGTCATCGCCCGCTTGCGCGGGTCGAGATCGGCGGGGAGGTCGCTTAGCATCGTCCGGTAAACGGGCGTATCGAGGCGGATCGGGATGCCCGCCTGCATCGCCGCGCCGATCAGCACCGCGGTCCAGCTCTTCGAGGCCGAGCGCAGCTCGTGGGGAGTCTCGCGGCTCGCGCCGTGGAAATATTCCTCTACGACCAAACGGCCATGCCGCGCGATCAGCAGGCTATGGACCTGATGGCTGCTGACGCCGTCATTGGGCAGATCGATCAGCAGCTGGACGAAGCGCTCGATCGCCTCGCGCGAGATGCCGACATCCTCGACCCGGGCAACCGGCCAGCCGTCGTCGCGGGGGAGGGGAGGGGCATAAACGTAGCGCGCGCCGTTGCGGCCGCGCGCGAAGAAGGGGCTGCTCTCCTGATTATCGCGGACGAAATCGTAGGTGGCGCCCTGGATCGGCACCGCAAGCAGGCCCGCTTCGGCGTCGTAGCGCCCTTCGAGCAAAGTCGATGGCGGGTTTCCGCCGACGAGGCGAACCCGGTCCCCGGCCACTTCCATACCGCTCATCCGCATGAAATAGCCGCGATTGCGCTCGGGATTGCGGAGATAGGTCGTCAGCCGGCCGTCCGCGCCCCGCGTGACCGGCAGGAAATAGCTCATTCGGTCGTCGAGCGGCCGAACCTCGCCGCGCCAGCGCCCCGGCGCCTCCCGGCGCAGCACGATCGGGGTCGCGTAGTTCGTCCCGCTGCCGCGCGTTCGCTGCTGAATCCAGTGGCCGACGATGTCGGTGCCCTGCCGGCGGCCGCGGAACGTGCCCTTCCCGTCGGGCAGCGCGAAGCGCAGCACGGGACCATCGGTCACCGGCACCGAGAAGCCGGCGATGTCGGCGACGAGCGCGCCGCCCCGGCTTTGGATCAGCAGTGGGCCGCGAACGTCGGGCCCGAAACGCTGTGTCGCGGACCACAAGCCTTCGAAGCCCGCGCTCCCCTCCGGACCCGGCGGCGTCTGGGCCGCCGCGGCGCAGAGAGCAAAACACGCGAATATGATGGCGACCGGTTTCATGCATGGCCTCCCTTCGCCGCGTCGGATTTCCGTCCTGCTACAATTGTAGCAGTTACGTTTCGGGTCAACAATGGTCTATGGAGAGCCGATGGAGGCGGAAGCGGCAGAGTAGGCGCCGCAGACAAGGGGAGGGGAGATGACAGACCAGACGGATGGCCCAGGCCCCGGCCAGGAACCAGCCGCGCCGGGCTGTATCGTGATCATGGCGGTCTTCGTCGCCATCTCCTTTGCCGGCGCGCTGGCAACGCTGGCCCTCTACGTGCTTCTCGTCGAGCAACTGGGCGTGATCCAGGTCCGGCGCGAGTTCGGTTATGACATGATCGTCTACGCTCCGCTCGCTGGCCTCGCCTGCGGCGTCGCGGCGATGATCTGGGCCTCGCGCGGGGGCTCGCCCGCGCGCCGCGCGCAGATGCTGCTGGTTGTCGGCTCGGTCGTGGGAGTGGCCTTGCTGCTGTTGTTCTTCGGCATGGGCGCGGTGGTGTAGGCCGGAGCGATGACTCAACGCGCACCCGAGGGCGGCCGGGGCGTTTCGGCATAGGCAGCCACCGGCGCGTCGCCCCGACCGCTCAGGAGGCCCCGGATCCTCGTCCAGAACAGTGCCAGGCCGACGATCGCGAAAATAACGAGCAGGGGCAGGAGCAGCCAGGAGGGCTCGATTTCCGTGGGCATCGTCGCGCCGACGCTCGCGGCGATCAGTCCGGCAATGCCGTAGCCGGCGGCGCGGTCGGCCCGGGGCCGGAAATCGGCATAGCGCTCGCCGGGCACGAACTCGGCCGCGGCGGCGAGCCGCCGCGCCTGCTCGCGCGTTTCGGCGAGCTGCGACATATAGCCTATGATGTCGAGGCTGAGCACGCCACGGCGGCCGAGCAGCCGGACGGAGTAGTTGAGCGCGTTTTCCTCCCAGTCGGCGTAGCGGATATTGCGCGCCCAGACGACGCTGTGCGTGCGCGGATCATAAACCGGCCGCTGCGCCCAGCCGACGAGCGTCTTCGCGGGCAGCCCCTCCGCAGCGCGTTCGGTGTTGGTCGCCGCCTCGTCGCCGCGCAACGCGTCGAGCACGGCATCCTCGTCGATCGCGGCGGCGTCGCTGTCGCTGACATGGCCCTCGGCCTCATAGGTGATCACGGCGCCCCAAGTGTCGTCCATGAGGCTCGCGCCCGCCGGGAAGACCATGCCGAGCACGCCATCGGCCTCTTCTGGCGGATTGCCCCAGGCTTCAGTAAGGACCAGCCGGGCTTCGCTGGCCGGGAGGAAATAATAGTCCTGACCGAGATGCAGGACGGCGTTGGCGCCGGGGATTTGGACATCGCCGGTGACCGGATGAAGCTGCTGCTGGACCCGAAGCTGGCGTGCTTCCTGCTCGGCGGCCGTTTCGGTCGATTGCGCGCTGTTCGTGGACGCCGAACCAAGCGCGAGAGTCGCCGGCCAGAAAAACGCCAATGCGCCCAAGACGAGGAAAGACAATCGCCGCATACGATTCTCCCCATGTTCTTGGCCTTGTGGCACGAATGGAGACTAATGACTATGATCAATCCAAGTCATGACGCCAATAGCTGGCCGATCTTGGTGGGGTGGACGAGATGACGGACGAACGCCGTTCCGCGCCGCACGTCGCCCGCAACGCGGCGCCGATCACGGAGGTGCTGGGCGGCGTCCTCCCGGCGCGCGGGCTCGTGCTCGAGATCGCCAGTGGGACCGGCGAGCATATCGTCCATTTCGCGCGCGAATTTCCCAAGCTGCTGTGGCAGCCCAGCGACCCGGAGGCGGCCGCGCTGCGCTCGATCGACGCCTGGCGGGCCGAGGCCGGGCTGTTCAACCTGCTGCCGGCCGTCTCGCTCGACGCGCGGGCGCGCGACTGGGCGGTGGCCCAGGCCGACGCGATCCTGTGCATCAACATGGTCCACATCAGCCCGTGGGCGGCCTGCCAGGGGCTGATGCGCGGGGCGGCACGGCTGCTCGTCCCGGGCGCGCCGCTCTATTTGTATGGCGCCTACCGCCAGACAGGGGTCGAGACGGCGCCGAGCAACGAGGCGTTCGACGAAAGCCTCAGGGCGCGCGATCCCGAATGGGGGCTGCGGAATCTCGAGGACGTGGTGGCCGAGGCGGAAACGCACGGCTTCGCGCTCGAATCGGTCACGCCGATGCCGGCCAACAATCTGTCGGTGGTGTTGCGGAAGGCCTAGGGAGCGCGCGCCGCGCGCCAGCCCTCGCCGGCCATCGTGGTGCCGCTGATCCGGCCTTCGTAGATGCGCCGCCCCCCGCCGCGGCGGACGATGAACCGGATCTGGTCACCGGTGAGCCGGCCCTGCTCGACGCGCACGCCGTCCAGCGTGCCGCCGACCGTCTGATATTCCTGCGTCAGCGCGAGGGTCTGGGAGCGGCCGTTCTCGGTCAGAGTCCAGGCGCCGGTGACGCGCGCGGGCACGATCCACATGTAGATCATCGCATTGTCGACCCGCCGCCTTTCGTCCCAGCGCCAATCGCCCATATCGTAATCGTGCGAGACCACCCGAGTCCCCGCGCGCATTTCGTTGAGGATGCGCGGCCTCAGGCGCAGGTTGATTTCGGGCAGAAGGTAGAGGGTCACGACATCGGCTTCGGCGAGCGGAGTCTGGAACAGGTCCTGGCGACGGAAGGTCACGCGGTTGGCGACGCCGGCATCGCGCGCGTTGAGGTTCGATTCGCGGATTCGCGCCGGATCGATGTCGACTCCGAGGCCGCGCGCGCCGTTGCTGCGCGCGGCGGCGATCAGGATGCGTCCGTCGCCCGAGCCGAGATCGAGGACATAATCTCCCGGCCTGATGGCGGCCATGGCGAGCATCGCATCGACCACCCTGAGGTCGCTCGCGATATAGGGCACGTCGAGGCGCGGGCGCCCCTGGACGAACTGGCCCGGATCGAAGTCCGGCCCCGGCTGGACCGCCGGGGTGCGCGGGCCCTGGGGGAAGAGGAGGAAATAGAGCAGAACGCCCGCCGCGACGATGCCGGCCAACGCCAGCGCTGCGCGCGGCAAAGATCGTGACGCCATGCCAATCCCTCCGAAAGTCTCACAACACCTCTATTCGCTTGCGTGCTTGAATGTCACCATAGGGTCAAATGGGGAGGCGAGGCGTGACGGAGCATGGGCAGGTCGAAACGGGCGCGGAGAGGCGCGAGCTGACGCCCCTGGATCCCCGGCAGGTGGCCGTGCTGAGGATCCGGACGGGTCTCGTCGCAGCGGTGCTGGCCGCGATCGCCCTGATTCTCGAGATCCCGGCGCGCGAGCTGGGCCTTCCGGACTTCGCCGTGGCGGGCGCAGCGATCGCGCTGGGGCTCGCCGCGACCCTGCTGGTGCCGCGGCGACGCTATCGCCGCTGGGGCTATAGCGAGGGCGCGGAGGAGCTGCAGATCCGACGCGGCATGCTTTTCCGGGTGCGGACCATCGTCCCGTTCGGTCGGGTCCAGCATATCGACGTCGCGCAGGGGCCGATCCAGCGGCCGTACGGACTCGCCACCCTGATCCTGCACACCGCCGGGACGCACGGGGCGGCGGTGTCGCTGCCGGGCCTCGCAATGGCGGATGCCGAGGCAATGCGCGACCGCATTCGTGGCAAGATTCGCGAGGATATCGGTTGAGCGACGATCTCGCCCCGGTCGCGCGGCGGCTTCACCCGGCGACGCTGATCGCGCGCTGGCTGAAGAGCGCGCCGCAAATGGCGGCCGGCGCGATCGGCCTGTCGGCCGCGGCGCGCGACAAGGGGATGGGCGCGCTGGTCCTGCTGGCCCTGGTCGTGCTGGTGGCGGCGGCCGTCTTCGCCGGAATCTATTGGTGGCGGTTCCGCTACACGATCGGTGCCGGCGAGATCGTGATCGAGCAGGGGCTGCTGCGCCGCCAGCGCCGCGTCATCCCGTTCGATCGCGTGCAGGATATCGCGATCGAGCAGAAGCTCCTCGCCCGCCTGTTCGGCACCGCGGCGGTGAGGATCGAAACCGGCGGCGCGGCCAAGGACGAAGGCACGCTCGACATGATCGCGCTGGCTGACGCCGAGGCGCTGCGCGACCGCGTCCGCCACGGCGCGCGCGCCGCCTCCGAGGCGGCGGAGGCGCCGACGGAAGAGCCGGTGCTGTTCGCGATGGACCTGCCGCGGCTGGTCCTTTCCGGTCTATTCGGCTTCTCGCTCGTGTTTTTCGCAGTGATCACCGGCGCGCTTCAGCAGCTCGACCAATACGGCCTGGTCAATTGGAGCGCCTGGTTCACGGTCGAGCGGGCGGACCGCGCGACGGAGCTGTTCACCGCCCGCGCGGTGATCGGCCTCGCCGGGCTGATCCTCGCGCTCGGCCTTGTTGCCGGCGTGGTGCGATCGGTGACCCGGGATTTCGGCTTCAGGCTGACCCGCACCAAGGCGGGGCTGCGCCGCCGCCGGGGCATGTTCACGCTGACCGAGGTGGTGATCCCGATCCGCCGCGCGCAGGTGGCTTTGATCGAAAGCGGGCCGATCGCGCGGATGCTCGGCTGGTACCGGCTTTCGTTTCAGACGCTCGGCGCGGACCGCAAGGAAGGGGGCGTGCAGGTCGCCGCGCCGTTCGCGCGGATGGACGAGATCTTGCCGATCCTGGCCGAAGCGGGCTTTCCCGCGCCGCCGCCCCGCGCGGAAATGCACGGCGTGCCGCGCCGGGCGCTGGTCCGACAGGCCGCGCCCGCGCTGGCGCTGGCGGCAGTGGCCGCGGTGGCGGGCCTGATGGTCGAGCCCTGGGTCGGCCTTGGCGCGCTGGCCCTGCTCGCCGCCGCGCTGATCGGCGTGATGCGCTGGCGCAAGCACGCCCATGCTTTGGGCGAGCGGGCGCTGTACGTCGCGGGCGGCTTCCTCAAGCGCCGGATCTGGATCGTCCCCTACGAGAAGACACAGACCCTCCGCGTTTCGCGGGGCCCCGTGCAGCGCGCGCTGCGCCTGTCGAACCTGCTGCTCGACACCGCCGGCTCGGGCGCCCTGGTCTCGCCGGAGATGCACGATCTCGACGAGGATGAGGCCGAAGCCATGGCAGAGCGTCTGCTGGCCTTGTTCCAAGCTGCCCGCAAGCGCATCCGGGCCGGCGCATGAGAGACCGCGCGCAGGACAGCGGCTTTACCCTCGTCGAGCTGATGGTGGTGATCGTCATCATCGGCCTGGCCGCGGCGGCGGTCGTGCTGACCATTCCGGATCGGGGCGCCGGCCTCAACCGCGAGGCCGAGCGCTTCGCCGCGCGGGCCAAGGCAGCGCACGACATAGCGATCGTCGAATCGCGCGCGGCGACGGTGGCGATCGGGCCGGGCGGCTACGACGTCGTCCGGCGCGGCGGCAGCGCGCATTACGACTGGGACGAGGCGACCGAGGTCGACCTGTCGGGCGGGCGCGACGGCGGGCTGCGCTTCGATCCGACCGGCCTCGCCGACCCCGCGCGCGTCGTGCTCCGCCAGGGCGAGCGGCATGTGACGATCGACGTCGGCGGAGACGGCCGTGTCCAGGTCCAGCGCTAACGGCTTCACGCCTTCCCGGCGTTCCGCCGAACTCGGCTTCACGCTGATCGAGATGCTGGTCGCGCTCGCCATCTTCAGCCTCGCCGCGCTCGCCTTGATGCGCCTCGGCGGGGCGACCGCGACCAACAGCGCGCGGCTCGAGAGCCAGGCGCTGGCGCAGATCGTCGCCGACAATATCGCGGTGGAGGTGCTGTCCGACCCGGAGCCGCCGCCCTTCGGCACGGTGCAGGGCCTGGCAGCCAATGGCGGCCGGCGCTGGCGCTGGAGCCGCATCGTCTCGCGCTCGCCCGAGGCGCGGATCCAGCAGATCCAGATCCTGGTCGATCCCGAGGAGGGCGGGCCGGGCCGGGCGAGCCTGACCGTGTTTCGCCGGGCGCCGTCATGAAGCGCGCGGGATTTACCCTCGTGGAAATGCTGATCGCGCTGGCCATCTTCGGCATGCTGACCGCGGCCGGAGTCGCGCTGCTGACGCTGACGGTGCGGACTCAGGAGACGTCGAACCGCCTGCTCGGCGAGGTCGGCGAGCTGCGCCGGCTCGACGCCCTGCTCACCGCCGATCTCGCTCTGGCCGCGCCGCGCCTCAGCCGCGACCGCGACGGCGCCGTGCGCCCGGCCCTGATCGGCGGCGCGGGCGATGGCGAGCTGCTGCTCGCTCTGGTCCGGCGGGGCGGCGACGAAGGCGCGGTGCAGCGCGTCGAATACCGGCTGCGCGAAGGCCGGCTGGAACGGCTCGCCTTCGCCCAGGTCGACGGCGAGTCGCGCGCGCTCGTCGCCCCTCTGCTCGACGGGGTGGGGCAGGTCGCGCTGCGCTACCGCGACCGGGAGGGCGCGTGGACCGAGACCTGGCGGGCGACCGATCGCAGCCGGCTGCCGCGCGCGATCGAGCTGGTCAGCACCACGAACCGGCATGGCAGCGTGCGCCAGCTGTTCCTCGTGGCCGGCGGCGGATGAGGCGGGCCGTGCCCTTCCGGGAGCGCGGCGCGGCCTTGCTCGCCGTCCTGCTGCTCGTGGCGGTGACCGGCGCGATCGCGGCGGCGGCGATGGAGGGCCTGCGCCTCTCGCGCCAGGTCGCCGCCAATGCCACCGCCCTCGACCAGGCCCGGGCCTTCGCCGGCGGCGCCGAGCAGCTCGCCTTGCTGACGCTCGACGACCATATCGCCGAGACTCCGGGGCCGATGATTCTGGCCGACGGCTGGAACGGCGCGGCGCGCCGCATCGTCATGCCCAATGGCGGCATCGCCACGGTTGGGCTGCGCGACGGCGGCAATTGCTTCAACGTCAACAGCGTCGTCGAGGGCGAGCCGCAGACCGCGCTCACCCGCCGCGCCAGCGGAGTCGCCGAGTTCGCCGCGCTGATGTCCTTGCTCGGGGCGTCTGAATCCACCGCCCGGCGGATCGCCGAGGCGGCGGCCGACTGGGCCGACAGCGACTCGCAGCCGGGGCCGGCGGGCGCGGAGGACGAGGCCTATGCCGGATCCGCCGAACCTTACCGGACCGGCAACACCCTGTTCGCCGATCCCGGCGAGCTCAGGCAGGTGGCGGGCATGACTCCCGAGCTCTACCGCGCGCTCAGGCCCTGGCTCTGCGCGCTGCCGGTCAGCGACCTCTCGCCGCTCAACATCAACACCCTGTTGCCGGAGCAGGCGCCGCTGCTGGCGATGCTCGCGCCGGGCCAGATCAGCATCGAGCGCGCGCGCGCGGTGCTCGCCGCGCGGCCTTCGACCGGCTGGTCGAACCAGATCGAGTTCTGGCGGCTGGATGCGATGAGCGGCCTTGCCGTACCGCTCGACGCGCAGCTCCAGCTTCAGCTGCGGACCAACTGGTTCGCGCTCGACCTCAGGGTCGAGGCCGGCAATTCGGAGTTCGCCGAGACCGCTTTGATCGACGGACGCCTTCAACCCTCCCGAATCGTCGCGCGGACCTGGACCGACTGACCGTCATCGAACCGTCACGGCCCTGTCACGGTTCTTGCCTGTAACGTCCCTAGCCCGGTGGCTCACGCGATGGCGGGGAACGAGCGATGATGAAGGGACGCCTGCTGCTGGTCGAGGACGATCCCGCCCTCACCGACCTGCTTCAATGGCACTTCCAGCGCGAGGATTTCGACGTCGAGCACACACCCGACGGGGACGAGGCCCTGCTGCTCGCCGCCGAGCATTCCCCCGACATCATCCTGCTCGACTGGATGATCGAGGGGATTTCCGGGCTCCAGGTCTGCCGCCGGCTGAGGCGCGCGCCCGAGACGGCCAATGTGCCGATCATCATGATGACCGGGCGCGGCGAGGAGATGGACCGGGTCCGAGGCCTCGAGACCGGCGCCGACGATTATGTCACCAAGCCGTTCTCCCCGCGCGAGCTGGTGGCTCGGGTCAAGGCGGTTTTGAGGCGCGTGCGGCCGGCGCTGGCCGGCGAGCGGCTGCGCTTCGCCGACCTCGAAATGGACATCACCAGCCACAACGTGAAGCGCTCCGGGCGGACGATTCCGCTCGGGCCGACCGAATATCGCCTGCTGCGCCATTTCCTCGAGCATCCCGGCCGCGTCTTCTCGCGCGAGCGGCTGCTCGACGCGGTCGGGGGCCGGGACCGGGACATTGAGATCAGGACCGTCGACGTGCATATTCGCCGGGTGCGCCAGGCGATCAACCTCGACGGCCAGCCGGAGCTGATCCGGACCGTGCGGTCCGCGGGGTACGCGCTCGACGACGATGCCGCTTAGCGACCGCGATAAGCGCGCCCTACTGTGGGGCGGCGGGGCGATCGCCATCCTGCTCCTCTATTTGCTCACGCGCGGCGGCACGTCCGGCCCGCCGCCCGAGCCTGTCCAGCCCGACGTCGCCGCGACCATGCCCGTGGCGACTGCCGCGCCGGCGCCGATCGTCGCCATGGCCCCGCCGGTAACCATCGCCGCGCCGG
>DASQJU010000111.1:0-6835 GCA_035630915.1 Allosphingosinicella sp. | reverse complement strand
TCAGCATGCGCATTGTCATTAAAATTACTCCACGCCCTGACCGCGACCTGGCAGGCCGAATGGTGAAGGCGCTCGAAAATGGACGGCCGCGCGGCGATGTTGGGCCGCGCGTCCAAAGTCCGGGTTGAAAGAATGTTCGCGTCTGCTGTCTGGGCAAGTCCGGTCGCAAAAGCCGGCCTGAGCATCCCGCCTGGCATGCCGTCACTAACGAGGCGGCAGATAAGCCTGGGGGAGCGATACCACATACAGCGTCAACCTAGATGGCCGGCTGGGGCCGGCGAATTCCAATCGGGCGAGGGCGGGGACGATGCCCCTTTCGGCCCGATCCGACGCTGCTAGCATCCGAGGGACCCAGCGGCAACCGCCGCAGCCCTGAAATCCGCGATTTTTACTGGACCGTTACGGGACGGGCGCGGCATTGATAGGCGATGGACTGGCTGACCACGCTGCTGATCGCGCTGTTCGGGGCCGGAATATTGCCCGGCGTCGGGCCCGCCGGCGGGCCGGGCGCGAGCGGCGTCACGATCCCGCTCGATCCGCTCGCCGCCGACGAGCAGGGCCCGCTGCCCCGGGTGACTCCGGCGCGGGGCGACAATCCGCCGTTGGTGGTGATCGACCCGGGCCATGGCGGCCACGATCCCGGTGCCGCTTCTCCGCACGTGCAGCGGCCGGAGAAGGACATCACGCTCGCCTTGGCGCTGGCGATGCGCGACGCGCTCGCCGCGACGGGGCGGGTGCGCGTCGCGCTGACGCGGGAGGACGACAGCTATCGCGGTCTCGACGAGCGCTACCAGATCGCGCGGCGGCTCGACGCCGATCTGTTCATCTCGGTTCATGCCGACGCCGCGCCGCTCAACGACATGGCGCGCGGCGCCACCGTCTACACCTTGTCCGAGGTCGCCTCGGATCAACAGGCCGCCTTGCTCGCCAACCAGCAGAACGCGGCCCAGCGCATCGCCGGAACCCCGCTTTCGGCCAATCCCGGCGTCAACATGGTTCTGATCGACCTCGCCCAGCGCGAGGCGATGAACGTCTCGGCCGATTTCGCCCAATTGCTCTATCGCGAAGCCGCCCCCGTCTTCCCCTTCCGCCCGGTCTGGCACCGCTTTGCCGCCTTCATCGTGCTGAAGGCGCCCGACATGCCCTCGATCCTGTTCGAAAGCGGCTATCTCACCAACCAGACCGACGCCCGCTACATCGATTCCCCCGAAGGCAGGCGCCAGATCGCCGAGGGGATGCGCAGGGCAATCGAAGCGCATTTTGCGCGACGACTGATCGAGAGAAGGGGATAAGTCCCACGCGCCGCCTTTCCCCCTCCCGCGCCTTCCGCTAGACCGGCGCCGAATGAACGCCGACCAGTCCGCCCAGCGCATCACCCTTCGCCGCACCGACAGCCGCCTCGCTGGCGTCTGGGCGTTCGCGCGCGCGGCGTGGAGGCGGCGCTGGGTCCGCTGGCTGGCGATCCTCGCCGCGATTCCCGTCGTGCTCTACGCGATCTTGTGGCTGCTCTTCGCCCGCGGCCTGCCCTCGGCCGAGAGCCTGCTGAGCTACGAGCCGGTGCTGCCGACCTATGTGCGCGACGTGAACGGGGCGCCGGTGCAGAGCTTCGCCCGCGAGCGGCGCGTCCAGCTCGCCTATGAGGAATTCCCCGTTCCCTTGATCAACGCCTTCCTGGCGGCCGAGGACCGGACCTTCTTCTCGCACAGCGGGATCGACTATCCGGGCGTGATCGGTGCGGTCTGGGATTATGTCTCCAAGGCGGGCTCGGGCGAACGCGCGCGTGGCGGATCGACCATCACGCAGCAGGTCGCGAAGATCTTCTTCGTCGGCGACGAATATTCGATCACCCGCAAGATCCGCGAGGCCTTCCTCGCGCGGCGCATCGAATCGGCGCTCACCAAAGAGCAGATCCTCGAGCTCTACCTCAACCAAATCTTCCTCGGGCGGAACGCCTATGGCGTGCAGGCGGCGAGCCGGGCCTATTTCAACAAGGACGTCGGCCAGCTCTCGATCGCCGAATGCGCCTTCCTCGCCATCCTGCCCAAGTCGCCGTCCAACTACGATCCCGTGCGCCATCACGAGCGCGCGCTGCAGCGGCGCAATTTCGTCATCGCCGAGATGCTGCGCAACGGCTTCATCACCCGTGCCCAGCATGACGAGGCGCTCGCCACCCCGCTCGAGACGGCGCGTGGCGCTGGGCAGGACATCACCCGCAATGTCGGCGGCTATTTCATGGAGGAAGTCCGCCGCACCCTGATCGAGCGCTATGGCGAAGCGGCCGCGGAGGGCCGTCCCAACAGCGTCTATGCCGGCGGCCTGTGGGTCAGGACCTCTTACAATCCAGACATGCAGCGCTCGACCGAGACCGCGCTGCGCGACGGGCTGGCCCGCTACGAGCGCGGCCGCGGCTGGCGCGATCCCGGCCTCACCATCGACATATCGCGCGACTGGCGCAGCCAGCTCGCCATCGCCCCGCTCGGTCCCGGCGCCTGGCGCTCCGCGGTCGTGCTCTCCAAGGAGGGCGGAAGCGCGACGCTCGGCTTCACCGACGGCTCGACCGGACAGATGCCCGCGGGCCTCGCCTCGATGCCACGGCGGGGCTCGGGCGGTTCGGCCTTCGATGCGCTGCGCCCGGGCGCGGTGATCGCCGTCGAGCAGGAGGGCAGCGCCTGGGCGCTGCGCTCGATCCCCGAAGTCTCGGGCGGCATGGTGGTCGAGGAGGTCGGCTCGGGCCGAGTCCTTGCCATGCAGGGCGGCTGGGACGTGCGCGGATCGGACTTCAACCGCGCCACCCAGGCGCAGCGTCAGCCGGGCTCGACCTTCAAGCCGATCGTCTATTCGGCCGCGCTCGACAACGGCATGACGCCGGCCTCGATCATCATCGACGGGCCGTTCTGCACCAACCAGGGCACGCCGCAGCAGAAATGCTTCCGCAACTTCTCGGGCGGCTATGCCGGCCCCCAGACGATGCGCTGGGGCCTCGAGCAGTCGCGCAACCTGATGACCGTTCGCACCGCCAACCAGATCGGCATGTCGAACGTCGTGCGCCGCGCGCGCCAGATGGGCGTCGGCGACTATCGGCCCTATCTGGCCATCGCGCTCGGCGCCGGCGAGACGACCGTGTCGCGAATGGTCAACGCCTTCGCCACTTTCGCCAACCAGGGCCGGGCGCTGACCCCGACGCTGGTCGACTATGTGCAGGACCGCCACGGACGGGTCATCTGGCGCGCCGATGGCCGTCCCTGCGAGGGCTGCAACGCGCCGGACTGGAACGGGCGCCCGATGCCACGCCCGCCGCTTCGCACCCGCCAGGTGGTCGATCCGATGACCGCCTACCAGATCGTCCACATGCTCGAAGGCGTCGTCCAGCGCGGCACGGCGACGATCCTGCGCGATCTCGGCCGGCCTTTGTTCGGCAAGACCGGCACCACCTCGGGCCCGACCAACGTCTGGTTCATCGGCGGTTCGCAGCAGATCGTCGCCGGCGTCTATATGGGCTTCGATCGACCGCGGCCGATGGGCGGCTACGCCCAGGGCGGAACGCTCGCCGCGCCGATCTTCCGCCAATTCGCCCGCGAATCCTTCGAAGGGATGCCGGTCATCCCCTTCCGCGCGCCTTATGGGCTGCGCATGGTCGCGATCGACCGGCGTTCGGGCCGCCGCGCCTTCGGCGTCTGGCCGGCCACCGATCCGCACGCCGCGGTGATCTGGGAAGCGTTCAAGCCGGAGAGCGAGCCGCGCCGCACCGCGACGCGCGAGGAAATGGCCCGGGTCGCCCCGCGCCGAGTCGCCACGACCGCCGCCCGTACCGATCATCGCGACAGCGATTTCTTGCAAAGTGAGGGTGGGATTTACTAACCCGCTCCTCACGCACTTCAAAGGACAACAGATGCGCGCCGAAGCGCAAGCCTCCATCGACCAGATCGGGTCGGCCCTCGCCCTTTTGCGCCGGTTTCTCGATTGGGACCGCGCGCTGAAGCGGCTTGGCGAACTCAACGACAAGGTCGAGGACCCGACGCTCTGGGACGATCCCAAGGCGGCGCAGGCGGTGATGCGCGAGCGGCGGCGGCTCGACGAGGCGATCGGCGCGACGCGCGCGATCGAGAAGGAGCTCGCCGACACAGCCGAGCTGATGGAGATGGCCGAGGCCGAGGGCGATGAGGGCCTGGTCGACGACGCGGTCAAGGCGCTCGCCGAGCTTGCCGAGCGTGCCGAGCGCGACAAGGTCGCCGCCCTGCTCGCCGGCGAGGCCGACGCCAACGACACCTATATCGAGGTCAATGCCGGCGCCGGCGGCACCGAGAGCCAGGACTGGGCCGAGATGCTCCAGCGCATGTACACGCGCTGGGCCGAGCGCCACCGCTACAAGGTCGAGCTGGTCGATCATCACGCGGGCGAGCAGGCCGGGATCAAGTCGGCGACTTTGCTGGTCAGGGGAGAGAACGCCTACGGCTATGCCAAGACTGAAAGCGGCGTGCACCGCCTGGTGCGGATCAGCCCCTACGACAGCAACGCCCGGCGCCACACCAGCTTCTCGAGCGTGTGGGTCTATCCGGTCGTCGACGAGAATATCGACATCGAGATCGTCGAGAGCGAGCTCAGGATCGATACGTATCGCGCGAGCGGGGCCGGCGGCCAGCATATCAACACGACCGACAGCGCGGTGCGCATCACGCACTTGCCGACCGGAATCGTCGTCCAGTGCCAGAACCAGCGCTCGCAGCACAAGAACCGCGCCGAGGCGATGAACCAGCTCAAGGCCAAGCTCTACGAGGCCGAGCTGCAGCGCCGCGAGGCCGAGGCCAACGCCACCGCCGCCAGCAAGACCGACATCGGCTGGGGCCACCAGATCCGCTCCTACGTGCTCCAGCCCTATCAGCTGGTGAAGGATCTGCGCACCGGCGTTACCTCGACCTCGCCCTCGGACGTGCTCGACGGCGACCTCGACCGCTTCATGGCCGCCGCGCTCTCGCAGCGCGTGACCGGCGAGAAGGTCGACGTGGAAGATGTCGATTAGGACGGCCCTCGCCGCCGCACTGCTGCTGCTCGCGGGTTGCCGCCAGCAGCCGCAGGAGGCGGCGTCGCCTTTCCCGGAGCCGCACCGCCCGGTCGCGCCGATCTCCTCGCGCTACCTCAACGAGGATTCGCGCGACAGCCTCGGCGAGTTCGCCACGGTCACCCGCCTCGCCGACGTGCGCCCGCGCATGTTCGTCGCCGATATCGGCGCTGGCGAGGGTTATTATACGGTGCGCCTGTCGCCTTTGGTGGGCCCAAAGGGGCGCGTGCTCGCCGAGGACATCGTGCCCGAGACGATCAGCGCGCTCGGCCAGCGCATCAACCGCGAGCGGCTCGACAATGTCGCGATCCGGCTCGGCCAGCCCAACGACCCGCAGCTCCCGGCCGGATCGTTCGACCGCGTCTTCCTGATCCACATGTATCACGAGATCGCGCGCCCCTCGGAGTTCCTCTGGAACCTGCGCGCGGCGCTCAAGAATGAAGGACGCGTGATCGTCGTTGACGCCGATCGGCCGACCGACCGCCACGGCACGCCCCAGCGCCTGCTCGTCTGCGAGTTCAACGCGCTCGGCTTCGGCCTCACCCGCTTCGAGCGGCTGCCCGACAGCGAATCCTATTTCGCCCAGTTCGAAGCCCGCGCGCCCCGCCCAGCGCCCGCCGACATCCCGGCCTGCAACCCCTAGAGCAAGCCCAGGGCGCGGAAGCTGCTATAGGCTTCCCCGACGAAGATAAGGTGATCGTGGAGGCGGATGCCGAGCCGCGCGCCGATCTCGGCGAGCGCGCGGGTGACGTCGATGTCCTCGGGGCTCGGCCGGGGATCGCCGCTCGGGTGATTGTGGGCGACGACCAGGCCGGCCGAATCCCGCTGGAGCGCGGCGCGCAATATGTCCCGCAGAACCAGGTCGCCCGAGGCCTTTTCCTCCACGGCGATGGCGCGGCCTCCCGAGTCCAGGTGGAGGATCGCCAGCCTCTCCTCCGTCGCTCCGGCGAAGAGGGGTGCAAGCAGCCGAC
Organism: Allosphingosinicella sp.; assembly: GCA_035630915.1. Classification (GTDB taxonomy): domain Bacteria; phylum Pseudomonadota; class Alphaproteobacteria; order Sphingomonadales; family Sphingomonadaceae; genus Allosphingosinicella. The sequence goes on along the minus strand of DASQJU010000111.1, from coordinate 808 downwards.
GGGCGTCGCGATCGGTGGCGATGACCATGTCCCGTCAATGCCATGGAAGCACCCCCCAGGCCGCGCGAGACGACTCCGATCCGGCGCCATTTTGGATTGGAATTGGTCCGGTGAAAGCGCCATAGAATCGGCATCATGCAGCCCTATCTCGAACTCCTCCAGCGCATCCTCGACGAAGGCGTCCGGCAAGAGGACCGCACCGGCGTCGGCACTTATTCGGTGTTCGGCCACCAGATGCGCTTCGATCTGGCGCAGGGCTTTCCTCTCCTCACCACCAAGAAGCTGCATTTGCGCTCGATCCTGATCGAGTTGCTCTGGTTCCTGCGCGGCGACACCAATGTGCGCTGGCTGCAGGAGCAGCGCGTCAGCATCTGGGACGAATGGGCGGACGAAGCCGGTGATCTCGGCCCGGTCTACGGCAAGCAATGGCGCCACTGGGAAGCGAAGGACGGCCGCGAGATCGACCAGATTGCGGGCCTGATCGATCTGATCAAGCACGATCCCGGCTCGCGCCGCCAGATCGTTTCCGCGTGGAACCCAGGCGATATCGGCCGGATGGCGCTGCCGCCCTGCCATCTGATGTTCCAGACCTATGTCGCGAACGGCCGGCTTTCGCTCCAGCTCTACCAGCGCTCGGCCGACATCTTCCTCGGCGTGCCCTTCAATATCGCCAGCTACGCGCTGCTCACGCACATGGTCGCGCAGGTGACCGGCCTCAAGCCGGGCGAGTTCATCCACGCCTTCGGCGACGCGCATCTGTACCGGAATCATTTCGAGCAGGCGCATTTGCAGCTTAGCCGCGCGCCGC
>DASQJU010000110.1:0-2931 GCA_035630915.1 Allosphingosinicella sp. | reverse complement strand
TCGACCGTCTCGATCGTCGCGTGATGGAGCGCGACGGCGAGGTCGTTGAGGACGATGTCGCAGGCCGGGTCGCGGCCGACCCTCAGCAACGCGCCCTCGACCCGGGCGGTGCGGACGATCTCCCGCCCCTCGGCGCTGCGGCTGATCGAGCGGAGGAGATACGCCACGCCGCGCTACCAGTAAAAGAAGACGCTGATGATGTGCGCGGCGAGGGCCGCGATCAGGGCGAAGGTCAGCGGCACGTGGAGGTAGAGCCAGATTTCGAGCTGGGCGCGGATACGGGCGTGGCGACGAATGCGGTTGAGCGCACCGGCCTTGCGCTGCATCAGCACCGCCACCTGATCGAGCGCGATCGCCTCCTCGCCCTGGGTCTGCAGGAGCCGGTTGCGCACGGCGCGCAGCGCGAGCGCGTTGCCCCCCGGCGGCGGACGGTTGGCGAGGCGCCGGAACAGGCCGCCGCCGAACGGGTCCTCGCCGAGCGAATCGAGCACGATCCGACTGTCTTCATCGGACAAGGGCTGCGCGGAGATCAGGATCTGCTTGTCGATGCTGGCGACCGCCTCGATCATCTGCGCGCCGGTCATCTCCGAGCGATTGTCGCTGAGCGCCGAGGGCAGGAAGGCGTAGGCGGCGACGCCGTAGATGCCGGAGAAGATCACCAGCATCATCAGCACATAAGCGAGCGTGTGGACGTTGAGGCCGACCTGGAAGCCGGTGTGCAACGTCGCCAGCACGATCAGCGAGAGGCCGAGATAGACGTGCGCCGAGGTCCAGGCCTTGAGCGACCACCTCTTGCGCGTGATCGCCCGCTTGCGCAGGCCGAGCGCGGTCAGCCACAGGATCAGCAACGTGCTCAGCGTGCCGAGCAAATAACCGTACCAGCTCCCCCCATTGTGGCGCGGCTGCACGTCGATCAGCAGATAGGAGAGCAAGGCGACCGCGCAGAGGCCGCCAGCAACCTTCAGCCAGCGAAAGCCCCGGTGGCGCAGGAAGCCTTCGTGGTTGACCCCGTCGACGATCGCGGTGCGCTCGATCCCCCTGGTCGCCACGCGCGCCTAGCCCCCTCGCTCCATCCGCGCGACGGTCAGGAACTCCTCCGGCGCGACGCGGATCGCGGCGCCGGTCGGGCAGGCGCGGACGCAGGCCGGGCCGCCCTCGATCCCTGAGCACATGTCGCACTTGATCGCCTTCTTCGGCGTCTCCGGGCTGACCCGCGCCTCGGTCCACTGCTTCGGCGGCTCGCCGGGGCCGGGGCCGAAGCCCCCGAGCAGCCAGGCCAGCAGGTTCGGCTTCTTCGGCGGCACCTTGTCCATCCGGATCACGCCATAGGGACAGTTGCGCTGGCAATTGCCGCAGCCGATGCAGGTGTCGTCGATGAACACCTCGCCGTCCGGCCCGCGGTGGATCGCGTTGGGCGGGCAATCGGCCATGCAGTGCGGATGCTCGCAGTGGCGGCACGAGGTCGGCACGTGGAGGTGGGCGAAGGTCTTGCCCGCCTCGCGGTTGAGCCGGGAGAGACCCTCGTGGGCGTCGGCGCAGGCCTTCTCGCAATTGTCGCAGCCGACGCAGAGCTTCTCGTCGATCAGCAACAGATCGGTCGCCTCCCCGATGCCGTTCTCGACGAGGAAAGAGGCGACGTTCGAATAGAGATCGATCACGCCGCCGAAGCCGTCCTTGCGGTCCTCGATGAAGGCGGTGAGCTCGTGGCGCGCCTGCATGTCCTGCTCGAAGCGCTTTTTGAGTTCGGGCTTGTCCTCGAGCAGCTTGCGGAACGCGTCGCCGCCGAGCTTGATCACTTCCGACTTGATCGCCGCCCGCACGGTCGCCGTGCGGCGCCCGCCGTCGATCAGCGCCATCTCACCGACATAGGATCCGGCCGGAAGGTAAGATAGAAAGACCGGCTTGCCGCCGATGTCCTTCTCGACGACCATCGATCCCTGGCGGATGACGAAAATGTCGTAATTGGCCTCGCCTTCCTTGATGATCGTCTCGCCCGCCTTGACGCCGATGATCTCGGCCGTCGCCAGCACCTCCGCTATGTCCTCTGACCTGACGCTGGACCCAAGCATCTGCAGCAGTTGCCGCTCGGTCGAGATGCGGGTGATCTCGCGCTTCGCCGCGGGCACGGTCGACATCAGCTTGAGCGCCGCGTTGCGCGGGATTTCGACGACGATAGCGCCCGAGGCGGCGCGCACCGTCGCGCCGCGCTTGCGCCCGGAGATCAGCCCGACCTCGCCGACGATCGAGCCCTGCGGGATCTCGACCTGGCGCGAGGGATCGTTCGGATCGACCTCGACCATCACCGAGCCGTCGGCGATCGCGAACAGCGACGAGCCGGGGTCGTTGCGCTCGAAGATCAGGTCGCCGGCCCGGTATGAAACCGGCTCCGAATCGAGCATGAACTCGCGCATCTGCAGCATCGAGAGCTCGTTGAGGATCGTCACCCGGCGGCGCAGGAAAGCGAGCCATTCGGTGACGCTGCGGCGGCCCGGCAGGACCGCGAACTTCTGCTCCAGGATCGGCTCGTCGGCGGGCTTCAGGTCGGTGTTGCCGTTGATGAACTCGATGACGTCGTAGCCCTGGTTCATGCAATGCTTGATCAGCGGATAGCCGGCCAGCGCGCCGATCACGTAGATGCCCGGAACGGTCGATTCGAAGGTCGGCGAAAGCACCGGGTAGGAGACGCGGTCGGGGCTGGAGAATTGGACGCCGGTGCCAGCCTTGATCGCCTTCTTTCCGTCCTTCTCCTCGAACTCGGCGCAGCAGCCTTCAACGAAGGCGCGCGGCGGCGCCGATCCCAAGCGGGCGATTATCCGGTCGCAGCGGACGCGCTGCTCGCCGTCGCGGGTCTCGACCGTCAGCCAGCCCCGTTCGACGCGCGCCGGCGAAGTTTCGGTCAGGATGTTGATGCGGCCGGCGCTCTGCGCCTCA
>DASQJU010000109.1:0-2580 GCA_035630915.1 Allosphingosinicella sp. | reverse complement strand
GCCGGGACCAGAGCAGAGCAGATCCCTTCGATCTGCCGCAAGCGTTTGACCTCTCAACCGAAAGCGGTCCGCGCCAAGCATCAAAAGCTGGTATTTCGCGGCTATCGCCACTACATCGCCCGGCTCGGTTCGGATCGGTGGGGATAAGTGCGCAAAAAATCACGCGTTGCGACGGCTTTTGCCTGTCTCGCCGCCAGCGCCCAGGCGCTGGCGCAGACGGCTGCGTCGACCGCGCCCCTCCCCTCGGCGACCGGCCGGCCGATGTCGATCGACTTCGCGAGCGATCCCGTCTTGAGTCTCGGCCGCCAGCATAGCGGCTACGAACAATTCCGCACGGCCATCGCCACCGCGGTCGAGCGCCATCCCGGCACGGCCGAATCCGCCGCCGGGGAGGACGAAGCGCTGGCCGCGCTGGAGGAAGCGCGCGCGATGGGACTGCCGAGCGTCGATCTTTCGATCACCTCCTATCGAGTCATCTCGCGCGAATTTTCGAACGACCCGGAAAACATCCTTGAGCGCTCGCGGCCCGAGCAGCGCACCGACGCAATCCTGACCGCCCAGCAGACCATATTCGATTTCGGCGCCACGGCGCGGCGAATCACCGCCGCGGGCGCGCGGCTGCGCTCGGCGGGCGCCGACCTGGAAGTCGCGGCCGACCGGATCGCGCTCGGCGCGATCGCCTCGTGGTACGACGTTTTCGCCTTCCGCTCGCTGGTCTCGCTGACTGAGGCGTTCGTCGCCAGCCAGCACGAGCTGCGCGCTTCGGTCGAGGAGCGCATCCGCCAGGGCGTATCGGCTGAGGGCGACCTCGCCCGGGTCGATTCCTACATTGCCCAGGCGCTGTCCCGGCTCGCCCGCTTCCGCCGCCTCGCCGCCAATGCCGAGGCCCGGTACGCCGAGGTGATCGGCTCGCCAGCGCCCAGGATCGACCGCGCACCGATCCCGGCCGCGCTGCCGCCGACCCGCGAGGAGGTCGTGCTCGCCGCGGAGAGCTCCGCGCCGGTGCGCAGCGCGGAGGCGCAGTCGGACGCCGCCCGCGACGAAGCCCGGGCGATGCGCGCGGACCGGCTCCCCCAGGTCGCGGTCGGGATCGACGCCGGCCGCTACGGCCTGTTCGAGAATCCGCGCGACTACGACATCCGCGCCCGCGTCGGCATGCGCTACCGCATCTTCGGGCCTGCCGACGCCCGCGCCGAGCAGGGCGAGGCGCGCGCCCGCCAAGCGGATGCGCGCGCCCAGCGGATCCGCGAGGAGGCTAGCCGCGACGCCTCGATCGCCTGGTCCGACTTGAAGGCACTCGAGGATCAGCTGCAGGCGCTGGAGGCCTCGTACATCGCCAACCGCCGCTCGCGCGACGTGATTGTCGAGCGTTTCCGCGTCGCGCGCGGTTCGCTGATCGACGTCGTCGACGCCGAGGACAGTTATTTCGAAGCTGCCATCGCCTATATCCAGGGCCTCACTGAATTGGACGCGGCACGCTACGTGCTGCTATCGCGCATGGGCAGATTGCTCGACACGCTGAGTATTGAAACCGACCAGCTCCGAGGCGAGGGATGAGCAGCGACAACCTCATCAAAATTCCCAAGCCCCGGCTCGCCGAATGGCTGACGGGGCCGATGCGTGCGAACAAATCGACCTACTGGAAGGTCGCGCTCGCCGCCGTGTTCATCAACATCTTCGGCCTGCTGACGTCGCTCTTCACGATGACGGTCTACGACCGCGTGGTGCCGAACAACGCCACCTCCTCGCTGGTGGCACTGTCGATCGGCCTCGCCATCGTCGTCATCTTCGATTTCATCCTGAAGCTGCTGCGCGCCTATTTCGTCGACCATGCGGGTGCGAACATCGATCGCGACATTGGCGAGGTCGTGTTTGACCGGCTGCTGGCGATGCGGCTGGAGCTCAAGAAGGGCTCGACCGGGGCCCTGGCCGGCATGATGCGCGAGCTTGAGACCTTGCGCGACTTCTTTGCCTCGGCGACGCTGACGGCGGTCGTCGACGTGCCCTTCATCCTCATCACCCTGGTGCTGGTGGGAATCATCGGCGGCCCCGTGGTGCTCGTGCCGGGCCTGATGGTGCCGCTGGTCATCCTCGTCGGCTGGCTCACGCATCCGGCGCTCGAGCGGCTGTCGGCGCGGGCGATGGGCGAAGGGCTGCAAAAGCAATCCGTGCTGGTCGAGGCGATCGGCGGGCTGGAGACGGTGAAGACCTCCGGCGCCGCGCCCCTCCTCTCGCGCCGCTGGCTGACGGCAATCAAGCAGCATTCCGATAGCTCGCTCAGGCAGCGGCTGGTCGCGACGATCGGAGTCACTTTCGCCACCTCGGCCGGGACCATCTCCTATGCCGGCGTGGTGATCGTCGGCGTCCATGAGATCGCGGTGCGCAACCTGACGATGGGCGGGCTGATCGCATGCTCGATCCTGGCCGGCCGCGCGATCGCGCCGCTGGCGCAGATCTCCCAGCTGCTCTCGCGCCTCACGGCGACGCGGACCGCCTATCGCCAGATCAACGACATGATGCAGATGCCATCCGAGGGCCCCGAAGGCGAGGCGCTGAAGCTCTCAGGAGTCCAGGGCAAGA
>DASQJU010000108.1:0-4258 GCA_035630915.1 Allosphingosinicella sp. | reverse complement strand
CTTGCCGGCGATCTCGAACGAGAAGAGCGTCCGCGTCGAATTTTCGAAGAAGGCGTTGATCTGCGTCAGGCCAGCGAGCCGATCGTCCGCCTTGCGGGCGCCGCGGTTGAACGCGATCCAGGGTTCGGCCGCGTCGAGGACGGCGAGAAGGTCGGACGCGGAAAGTCCCTCGATCCCGAGCAGATGGCGGTGCGGGAAGGCGCTGGTCATTGAGACCCGCCTCTAGCGAGCGGCGTTGGTCAAAGCAAAGGGCCCCGTCGCGCAGGCGACGGAGCCCTTCACTCGCATAGGCCCGAAGGCTTATTCGGCGGTCAGGTTGACCGTAGTCGTCTCGCACAGGTTCACGCCGCGCTCATCGGTGGTGTCGCCATCGTCATAGGTGGCGCGGATGTCCCACTGGCACTGCGTCTCGGCGCGCTCGAAGGTGATCTGCGCCGACTCGCCGTTGGCGAGCACGTCGCGGCCGAGGATGTCCGGGCCCCACTCGTTCGAGTTGGACGGCGAGACGTTGAGCGTCACGACCACGTGGCCGGTATTGTTGTTGAGCGTGAAATTCTGGTTGGTCTGATCGCCGGCCGGAGCGGCCGGAGCGGCACCCTCTTCGCCGCCGGTGGCGTTGCCATCGGCCGGAGCCGCAGGCGCCGTCGCGTTGGTCGCGGGCGCGGCCTTGTTGTCGGCGGCATTATTGTTGCAGGCGGCGATCGCCAGGGCCGACGCGAACAGCGCGCCGGTGAGATAGATCTTCTTCATGATGTCCCCCTCAGTTGATGAGGCACCTTGCTTAGAGGCTTTTGACCTTGTGGCAATCCCCGTCGAGACGGGGGGCTGCGCCGTGCCAATTCAGGCCATCGTCAGCGCGTCGATCGCGCCCTGGAGGATGTAGGCTGCGGCCATCTTGTCGACGAGCTCGGCGCGGCGGGCGCGGCTGGTGTCGGCGGCGATCAAGGCGCGTGTCACGGCCTGGGTCGACCAACGCTCGTCCCACAGAAGGACCGGGCGGCCGAGCGGGGCGAGGTTGCGCGCGAAGGCGCGGATCGACTGGGTGCGCGGGCTGTCCGAGCCGTCGAGGTTGAGCGGCAAGCCGACGACGATCCCCTCCACCGCCTGGTCCGTGATTAACGTCTCGAGCTTCCTGATGTCGGCGGCGAACTTCGTGCGTTTGATCAGCTCGGCGGCGCTGGCGATCGTCCACTGCGCGTCGCACAGCGCGGTGCCGATCGTCTTGGTGCCGACATCGAGACCGAGCAGGCGGCCGCCGTTCAGCGCCTCGCGGAACTCCGCGGGCCCGGCGGCGATCATCTCCGCCCCTCAAATGCCGCGAGCCGCCGCTCGGCGTCCGCGCGCAGGTTCGCCCAGAACAGGGCGTAGTCGTAGACGTGGTAATTGTTTCCGGGCAGCGCGTAGGGCCCCATATTGGGCAGCGCGTCATTATCGCCGATCAGCAGAAAACCCCGAATGTCGCATCGCGCTGAGACGGCGCCGCGGCGCAGCTCGGCGCTGGTCATGTCCTCATTGGGCACCAGCGACCCGAGGTTGCGCGCCGCCGGTGCCGCGCCGCGGCGCGCCCCGGTAAGCGGGTTGGTGCAGAGCATGGGAGATCCCGCCCGCCGGACTCCGCCGGGCCCCACGCTCTGATCGTAGACCTCGGTCACCTGGCTCGGGTCGGCGGGTTCGGAGAAGCTCTGCCACGAGACAATGCAGGCCGCATCTTCAGGGCCCTCGCAGGCGGGAAAGGGCATTGCCGGCAGATCGGCAGTCACCGAGATAGGCCAGCCGATCACATAGGCGGCGGCGACGCGCTGGGCGGCCGGGGTGCCGCGAATATGCTCCTGCAAGAGCCGCATCAGGTGAAGGCTGCCCTGGCTGTGCGCGGCGAGGATGATCGGACGGTCGGCCGGGGCCTCGCGCAGGAACTCTTCATAGGCGGCGACCACGTCGCGATAGGCGAAGTCGAGCGCGCGTCGGGCATTCTCCTTGCTGGTCAGGAAGGCGCCGAACGTCGCCTGGCGGTATTTGGGCGCCCACACCGCGCCGACGGCGTTGAACGCGCTCGCCTGGCTTCGCACGAACAAGGCCGCGCGATCCTGCGATTCCCGGTCGTCGATCGAGGCGTTCCAGGCCGAGGATTCGAGAAAGCTCGTCGGATGGACGAAAAAGACCGAGGCGCGGGGGCTTCGGGTCGCGGAGACGCCCGGCGGCGCCCAGAGCGAGGGATTGCCCGCCATGTCGGGCCGGGCGATCCACATCCGCGCCTGGGCGTAGCCGGCGCCTTCGGGCATCGGCACGGCCCTGAATTCGACGCTCGGCACCATCGCCCAGCGCATCAGCTCCTTCTCGAACAGGCGGTAAGCGAGGGCGCCGGCGATGAACAGGACCGTGAGCCCCGCGACGACCCACAGGAACTTGATTGCTGGATGAGAACGCTTCTTCGCCACGGCCCCCCTCAAGCCGAACGGCGGGCCCCATGCAAGCGGAGTTGATGCAGTGCAGCGAGACTGCTAGCCGCCCCCTCATGTCCGTAGACACAAGTACCGTCCGCCACATCGCCAAGCTCGCCCGCATCGCCGTCAGCGACGCGGAGGTCGAGTCGCTCGCCCCCGAGCTGTCCAACATCCTCGGCTGGATCGAGCAGCTGGGGGAGGTCGACGTCTCGGGCGTCGAGCCGATGACCGCGGTGATCCCCAACACGCTTCGCCTGCGCGAGGACGAGGTGACGGCCGGCGGCATCCAGGACGACATCCTCGCCAACGCACCGGTGCCCGAGCACGGCTTCTTCGCGGTGCCGAAGGTGATCGAATGAGCGCGCTGACCGATCTTGGAGTCGCGGCGATCCGCGACGGTGTCGCCGCAGGCGACTTCAAGGCGCGCGAGGTGGCCGAGGCCTATATCGCCAATGTCGAACAGGGCCGCGCGCTCAACGCCTTCGTCGTCGAGACTCCGGAGCATGCGCTGGCTGCCGCCGACGCGGCCGATGCGGCGCGCGTCTCCGGCGACCTCAAGCCGCTTTCGGGAGTCCCGCTCGGCATCAAAGACCTGTTCTGCACCAAAGGCGTCCAGACCACCGCCGGTTCGAAGATGCTCGAAGGCTACAAGCCCGTCTACGAGAGCACTGTGTCCGGTAACCTGCTCGCCGCCGGCGCGGGCATGCTCGGCAAGCTCAACATGGACGAGTTCGCGATGGGCTCGTCGAACGAGACCAGCGCGTTCGGCAACGTCCTCTCGCCCTGGCGGCGCAACGATGGCGGCAATGTCGCGCTGACGCCGGGCGGTTCCTCGGGCGGTTCGGCCACGGCCGTCTCGGCGCGGCTCGCGCCGGGCGTGACCGGCACCGACACCGGCGGCTCGATCCGCCAGCCCGCCGCCTTCACCGGAATCACGGGGATCAAGCCGACCTACGGCCGCTGCTCGCGCTACGGCATGGTCGCCTTCGCCTCGTCGCTCGACCAGGCCGGGCCGATGGCGCGCGACGTTAGGGACTGCGCGATCCTGCTCGAGGCGATGGCCGGTTTCGACCCCAAGGATTCGACTTCGCTCCAGCTCGACGTGCCCAAATGGGAGGCGAACCTCGCCGCCGACGTGCGCGGCAAGAAGGTCGGCATCCCCAATGAGTATCGCATCGACGGCGTTCCGGCCGAGATCGACGCCGTCTGGGAGCAGGGGATCGGCTGGCTGCGCGACGCGGGCGCGGAGATCGTCGAGGTCTCGCTGCCCCACACCAAATACGCGCTGCCGGCCTATTACATCATCGCCCCGGCCGAGGCTTCGTCCAACCTCGCCCGCTATGACGGCGTCCGTTATGGCCTGCGCGTCCAGCCGGAGCAGGGCGGCCTGCAGGACATGTACGAGGCGACCCGCGCCGCCGGCTTCGGGCCCGAGGTGAAGCGCCGGATCATGATCGGCACCTACGTCCTCTCGGCCGGCTTCTACGACGCCTATTTCAACCAGGCGCAGCACCGTGTCGTGCTGCATGTCCGCCACGGAGCGGCCGGGCACGTTGTAAAGAACGGTCGGCAGGTCACCGGTGGCTTCGGCGATCGCCTTGAAGTGCCGGTACAGGCCTTCCTGCGTCGGCTTGTTGTAGTAGGGCACCACCTGCAGCTGGCAATCGGCGCCGACCTTTCGCGCGTACCTGGCCAGCTCGATGGCTTCGAGCGTGGAATTGGCGCCGCAGCCGGCCATGATCGGCACCCGGCCCTTGGCCTGCTCGACCGAGACACGGATGATTTCGCAGTGTTCCTCGACATCGACCGTCGGCGAT
>DASQJU010000107.1:0-9202 GCA_035630915.1 Allosphingosinicella sp. | reverse complement strand
TCGAACCATCTGGCGAGAAGCGCGGCGCAAAGCTCATGTTGGGGAAGTCGCCGAGCGCTTCCTGCCGGCCGGTGCCGATCGTGTAGATCCAGACGCGCGGCCGGTTGTTGGCGAACGACATGTAGGTGATGGTCTGCTGGTTCGGCGCGAAGCGCGGGGTCAGGACGGTCCACTGGCCGTTGGTCAGGAAGCGGTGGTTGGCGCCGTCATAGTCCATGATCGCGAGCCGCTTGATCCGCCGCCGCGCCGGGCCGGTTTCGGAGACGTAGACGATCCGCGTGTCGAAATAGGCGCCCTCGCCGGTCAGCCGCGAATAGATCGAATCGGCGCAGCGGTGCGCCGCCCGGCGCCAGTCACGCGGCTGCACGACATAGCCCTGCCGGGCGAGCTCGCTCTGCGCCGCGACGTCGTAGAGATAACAGCCGACGGTCAGCGAGCCGTTGGGATTGGCCTGGACGAAGCCCTGGACGAGGTTCTGCGCGCCGGTGGTCGAGAAATAGCCGAAATCGGGCGCGGTCACCTGGGGGAAGGAGACGGGCGCGAGGCCGCTCGGCCCGATCGGGGTGAACAGGCCGGAATTGCGGAGGTCCGCGGCAACGATCTCGGCGACCTGACGGCCGAGCGCGCCGGTATTGCCGGCGGCGGTGTCGGCGGGCTGGGGCGTCGGCATGAAGGGGACGGCGATCGGCAAGGCGGCGCGCTGGCCGCCGGTGACGTCGACCACCAGCTGGCCGTCATCCTTGCCGTCCTGCCCCTCGGGCGGCGGAGGCGGCGTCTGGGCAAGAGCCGCGCTCCCGACGGCCAGGCTCCAGGCGGCGGCGATAATGGTGGCGATACGCACGTCTTTGCTCCTCATCCGGGCAACCGGTAGTTCATGGTGAAATTGGCCCAGCCGCGGGGCACATCGTACAATTCCTGCGGCAAGCCCCTCAACGGCGCGCAGGAAGCGAAGGCGTTGATCGCGAGATCGGCGACGCGGCGCGCATAGCGGCTGTTCTCGTCGTCGAGCCCGCGCTGCTGCCCGACGCGGGGCCGGATCTTCAGCGATCCGTCGCGGTTGAGGCTGAGGATGATCGGCGTCACGATCCGCTCGGCGCCGGGTCCCGGATTGATCTGCCGATCGGCGCAGGGCTGGACCTGGCGCGCGATCGCCGAGGCGATGTCCGCGGCTGCAGCGGAACTCATCGTCGCCGCGGGAGGCGCGCTCTGGCGCGCGGCGGGGTCGCGGCCGAAACTGCGCGGATCGAGATCACCGAGGCCGGAGCGGCGGGTGGTGCGCCCGGTGCCCGCAGGCGCCGGCGGCGTGGGCCGCGGCTCGGCCCGCCGCGATGGCGCGGGCGCGGGTTGAGGCTCCTCGGCGAGCGGCTTGGGCGGCGGCGCGGGCTCCGCCTGCCGCGGCGCCGGGGCCGGAGCGGGCGCCGCGTCCTCGACCGGCCCGATCTCGGGCGCGGTCGCCTGCGCGGCCGGCGCCGGGGACGGCTGGGGCGCGGACGAGGTCAGCGCGATTTCGTCGACGAAGGAGACCTCCATCGGCGGCGGGGAAAGCGGGGCCTGCGTCGCGGTGACGAGGGCAAGCGACAGCAGGGCGAGAAGCGCGACGTGGCCGGCGATGGAAACGCCGAGCCCGGCGGCTTCCGCGCGATCCATCAGCGCGGCTCCCCCTGCGCCGTGCTGACCAGAGCGACGCGCCTGAGGCCCGCGCGGTTGATCTCGCCCATAACCTGCATGACTCGTCCGTAATCGAGCCCGCGGTCGGCGCGCAGGAAGATGCGCGGGCCGCCGGGCTCGTGGCTGGCCGCGGCGATCTGCTGCAGGTGGGCGTCGATCGTGTCGAGCGGCACCGGCGTGTCGTCGATGAAGACGTTGCCGGCGGGGTCGATCGAGATCGCCACCGGCTCGTTATTCTGCTCTAGCGCCTCGGCCTTGCTCTCGGGCAGGTCGACCTGGACGCCCGCCGTGAGCAAGGGCGCGGTGACCATGAAGATGATCAGCAGCACGAGCATGACGTCGACCATCGGCGTGACGTTGATCTCCGCCATCGGCGTCCGCCGCCCGCGCCGCCCGGCGCCGAGGATCGGGCCCATCGCCATCTAGCCCTCCACCTCGAGCTCGCGCGACAAGGTGCCGTGGAAGCCGTCGGCGAAGCGCTGCAGGCGCGCCTCGATCCGGTTGATCGAGTAGCTGAAGCGATTGTAGGCGATCACCGCGGGGATCGCCGCGAACAGGCCGAGCGCGGTGGCGAACAAGGCCTCGGCGATGCCCGGTGCGACCACCGCGAGCGACGTGTTCTGCGCGCCGGCGATGTCGGTGAAGGCGCGCATGATGCCCCAGACGGTGCCGAAGAGGCCGACGAAGGGCGCGACCGAGCCGACCGTCGCCAGGATGTTGAGCCGCGAGGCGAGCTTGTCGGTCTCGGCGATCACCGCCGAGCTCATCGCCACCGCGAGCCGGGCGCGAGTCCCGTCGCGGTCGACGCTCTTGCCCGCGGTCGAGCGGCGCCATTCCGAAACGCCCGCAGCGAGCACCCTGGCCGAGGGGAATTCCTCGCGCCCGCGCGCCTCGTAGAAGCTGTCGATATCCTCGGCCTTCCAGAATTCGCGCTCGAACCGGTCGTTATCCCGCATCGCCCGGCGCATCCGCATCCACTGCCCGACGATGATCGTCCAGGTCCAGATGCTGGCCAGGACGAGGCCGATCATCACCACCTTCACGACGATGTCCGCGTGAAGGAACAAGGCGACCGGCGACATCAGGTCTGCGCCAAGATTCATTCGTCCCACTCAGTCTTCCTTTTTCAGCCGCTCGAATGCTTCGACCCATGCGCGCGGCTGGCGCTTCGGCCGTCCCTCGGAGATGAAGGCGGCGGTGATCATCGCGTCGGCGAGAATGTCATCCCCGCGCATGACTCGCTGATGAATGACGCACGACGCCGCGCGCACTTCCCTGACCTCGCTCAGCACGCGCAGCGCGTCGTCGAGCTTCGCCGAGGCGCGATATTTGATATTCGCCTCGGCGACGACATAGACGCCGACGCCGCCCTCGATCGCGCCGCGCTGGTCGACGCCGGCGCAGCGCAGCATGTCCGAGCGCGCCCGCTCCATGAATTTCAGATAGTTGGCGTAATAGACCACGCCGGCGAGGTCGGTGTCTTCGAAATAGACGCGCAGCGCGAAATGATGCGTGCGCCCCACGAAGGCGCCCTCGTACGGCCTGTCTATGCTCCCGCCCATGGCCCCGGCTCTACCGGGGCCTGACTCGGCGGCAAACCGCAAAAGACGAGCCGAGCCGATTTTGCGTTTGACTCCCGTGTAACGTTGAGGTTACATGTCACCTATGAGTTACACGGGGAGCCTGCAATGACCGACACCTCCGATATCGAGACCGCGGACCGGCTGAGCCGCAAACGGGCGCGGATGATCCCCGTCCTGGCCATCATCTTCCTCGCCGGTCAGGCGGCCTATTTCAGCCAGGACCGCGCCGAGCGGCTGGTCGATCACGTGAAGATCGGCGCCTGGCTGGTCTGGGTTCTCGTCCTGCTCGCTTTGCTCGAAACAGGCGGCGCATTCATCCAGTCGAAGCGGGTGCGCGCGCTGATCAACGACGAAAGCACCCGCGCCAACCGCCAGCGCGCCTATGTGATCGGCTTCTGGAGCGCGATGGGCACCGGCATCGGTCTCTACGTGGTCGCGATGTTCGAGCAGGTGACGGCGCGCGAGGCGATCCACCTGATCGTCACCGCGGCCATCGCCGGCGCATTGCTGATGTTCGGAATGCTGGAGCGGCGCGCGCACCGCGATGGCTGACGCGCTGCGCAACCGCCTGCGCGAGCTGCGCGGCGATCGGGACCTGACCCAGGCCGCGCTGGCGGAACTGGTCGGGGTCAGCCGCAAGACGATCAATACGGTCGAGAACGGCGTGTTCGTGCCGTCGACGACGCTCGCGCTCAAGCTCGCCCGCGCGCTCGGCCGGCCGGTCGAGGAGATCTTCTTCCTCGACAATTAGCGCCGCCGCCGGCGCATGGCGTCGCGCTGGGCCTCGACGAGGCGGATCAGGTCGCCCTGCGCGTAGGAATAGTCGCCGAGATGCAGGCCCCAGCCGGGCTGGATCGTGCCGATGGTGACGTCGCCCGGGACGGCGTCGGTGCGCGCGTCATTGGGGTCCGCGTTGACCGAGATCGCCAGCCATCCCGCCTGGCCGTCGTGCCGGCACTCGCCGGAGACGAGGCCGCGCGTGTGAAGGAAGGGCGCGGGCGGCGCGCCGGCGCTCGACCAGGTGATCGGCTGGCCGCCGAACTGGCTGGCGCCGGCGAACCAGTAGGAATCGAGCGGGGCGCTGCCGCCGCCGAGCGCGGCCGGATTGACGCAGGCGGCGGTCATGCCTGGGCGGGGCGCGCGGCCCATCAAAGATCCGGCCGGGGGCGGCGCTTCCGCGCGGAACGACATGTAGGAGACCACGCAGCCGGTCTGGCCGGCCCGGGTGCAGAGCGGCGTGCGTTGGAAGCTGCCGCCGACCAGCCGCCCCTCGGGCACCTCGACGGCATAGCCGATCAGCAGCGCCGAAAGCATCCGCGCCGCGGCGGGGCTGTTCTCGATCTCGCGCGCCAGCAGATGGGTGGCGTGGATCGTACCCTGACTGTGGCCGATCAGGACGAAGGGGCGTCCGCGATTGTAATGGGTGAGGTAATAGCGCCAGGCGGCGACCACGTCGCCATAGGCCAAAGCGAAATTGGCGGAGACGTCCTGCCCGGCGAGCGCGCGCGGGATCGCTCCGAGGGTCACCTGGCGGTAGACGGGCGCGTAGGTCTTGCAGACCGAGGCGAAGCGGCCGAGCTGGACCATCGCGGTCGCCTGCTCTTCGATGCCCGGCGTCATGTCGCTGTTGAGGCCCGGATCGCGCGACACGGTGGGATAGACGTAGAAGCAATCGATCGGGGGGTCGGCGGCCGGCACGGCTTGCGTGACGGGGCCGTAGCCGGCCGGGTTGAGCGCGGCGGTCGCCAATGGCCGCCCGCAGGCATCCTGGCGGCCGGGGAGGCAGAGCCAGGTCGCGTCCTGTGCATAATCGATCGCCGCCGGCGCGGCGGGTGCGGGTGCGGGTGCGGGTGCGGGTGTCGGCTGGGCCGAAGCTGGCGCGGTGAGCAGGGCAAGCAGGCAGGATAGTTTCTTCACCTCAACCTCCGTCATTCCAGCGCAAGCTGGAATCTCTTTTCTTTTGAGCCGTCCGCCGCGAAGGCAGGGGGATTCCAGCTTTCGCTGGAATGACGAGAAAGTTCAAAGCCCTCATTTTCCTTCGAACAGGCCCGCCTGCCCCCCCTTGGGCTGCGGCAGGCCGAGATGGGTCCAGCCGGGCCCGTTCAGGCAGCGGCCTCGCGCCGTCCGCGCGATCAGTCCGAGCTGGATCATATAGGGCTCGATCACTTCCTCGATGGTGTCGCGCGGCTCGCTAAGGCCCGCGGCAAGCGTCTCCACGCCGACCGGGCCGCCGCGATAGATGTCGGCGATCATCATGAGGTAGCGCCGGTCCATCGCGTCGAGGCCGAGCCGGTCGACCTCCATCCGGTTGAGCGCGGCGTCGGCGACCTTCGCATTCACCTCGGAATCGCCGCCGGTATGGGCGAAGTCGCGCACCCGGCGGAGCAGCCGGCCGGCGATGCGCGGCGTGCCGCGCGAGCGCTTGGCCACTTCGTGCGCGCCGTCCTCGGTGAGCGCGAGGCCGAGCAGCCGCGCGGCGCGGCGCACGACCTGCTCGAGCTCCTCGACCGAGTAGAAAGTGAGCCGCACCGGGATGCCGAAGCGGTCGCGCAAGGGGGTGGTGATCAGCCCCTGCCGCGTCGTCGCGCCGACCAGGGTGAATTTGGGGAGATCGATCCGGACCGAGCGCGCCGACGGCCCCTCCCCGATCATCAGATCGAGCACGCGGTCCTCCATCGCCGGATAGAGGATCTCCTCGACCGCGGGCGCGAGCCGGTGGATCTCGTCGATGAACAGGACGTCGCCATCCTCGAGATTGGTGAGCAAGGCGGCGAGATCGCCCGATTTGGCGATCACCGGCCCCGAAGTGGCGCGAAAGCCGACCCCGAGCTCGCGCGCGACGATCTGCGCCAGCGTGGTCTTGCCCAGGCCCGGCGGGCCGAAGAAGAGCACATGGTCGAGCGCGTCGCCCCGCCCCTTCGCCGCGGCGATGAACACCCGCAAATTCTCCCGCGCCGCCTTCTGCCCGACGAACTCGTCGAGCGTCTTCGGGCGAAGCGCGGCGTCGAGATCCTCGGGCCGGCGCTCGGGCGTGGTGAGGCGGTCTGAGTCAGTCACGCCCGCTGTGCTCATAGTTTGGGTTGGGTTGCTGCACGACGGCAAGGAATGGCTCACCTTGCTCACCAAATGTCATCACGCCGAGCACATATGCACGCCTGCCGACAACCCCCCAACGACTGCAGCTCGAATAAGAACCTGGGTTGATTCGCAGACGTGATCCGGCATGCCATGGCATATCGCCGTCGATCACAGCCACCTCGATCATGCCCCACCTGTCGATCGTGGCCGGGACTTCGACTTGAATCAGGGTGAGCCCGTAGGGCACCTCGCCAGGCCGGCTTTCCACGAAGACCCATTGTTCGAAATTTGGTGCCATACAAGCACTGGCGGGATGTTCGGCAATGAAGGCGCCGACAAGAGCCACCGACAGCAATGCCTTGCGGTTCATTTCACGGCCCTCTTGAGCGCCAGCCGTACCAATGCATCGAGTGTCACATCCGGTCCCGCTTCCGCCTCGGCCTTTGCAACAGCAGCCGCCGCTTCCGCCGGCTTGAAGCCGAGATTGGCGAGGGCGGATATGGCGTCCTGGGCGTTGCCGCCGCTCGGGGCCGCGACGCCGCCGCTGCCCAGCGCGATGCCGCCGGCCTTGTCCTTGAGCTCGTTGACGATGCGCTGCGCCAGCTTGGGGCCGACGCCCTGGGCGCGGGCGACCATCGCGTGGTCGCCGCTTGCCACCGCGCGGTGGACCTCGTCGATCGACAGCGCGGAGAGGATGGCGAGGGCGACGCGGGCGCCGACGCCCTGGACCGAGGTCAGTAGGCGGAACCAGTCCCGCTCGGCGGCGGTGGTGAAGCCGACCAGGCGGATGAAATCCTCGGCGACCAGCATTTCGGTGTGTAGCACGACCTCGTCGCCGACCGCTCCGAGCGACGAAAGCGTGCGCGACGAGGCGGAAACGAGATAGCCGACGCCGTTCACGTCGATCACCGCATGGTCGGCGTCGAACGAATCGAGCAGGCCGCGAAGCTTGGCGATCATGAGGCTCGCCCGCCGAAAGGTCCGAATGTTCGCACTGCCCATGGAGGGAGAAAAATCCCTCCTTGTGCGCCGGATTCCGGCAGCTGCTCATGGCCCGAGAAGAAGGAAGTTATCGCCACGCTTGGTACATAAGCGGAACAACCGCCTGTAGGAAAGCGAAAGTTCACCCCATCCGCCGCGCGCTGGCGAGATGATGGGCGTGGGTGATCGCCACCGCCAGCGCGTCGGCCGCGTCGGCCCCTGCGATCTTCGCCGTGGGGAGCAGCCGCTGGACCATAGAGTGGACCTGCGCCTTCTCCGCCGCGCCGGTGCCGACCAGCGCCTTCTTGACCAGCCGCGGCGCATATTCGCCGATCTCGAGCCCGCGCTTCGCCAGCGCGAACAGGATCACGCCGCGCGCCTGGCCGAGCTTCAGCGTCGATTGCGGGTTCTCGTTGAGGAACACCTCCTCGCAGGCAGCCGCGGCGGGGGCGTGGGCGTCGATCACCTCGCCCAGCGCCGCCTCGAGCGTCACCAGCCGCGCCGGCAGGCTGACTTTGGAATCGGTGCGGATCTGGCCGTTGGCGACGTGGCTCAGCCGGTTCCCCTCGGCCGCGATCACCCCCCAGCCCGTGCAGGCAAGCCCAGGATCGAGGCCGATGATGATCATGCCTAAAGCCCCTCCCCTTCAGGGGAGGGGTTTGGGGTGGGGGAGTCCTGGGCGCCCCACTGGCGATAGGGAAGGCCCTGGAGCGTCTGAAAAATAGAGGTCAGCACGCCATCCATATTGGACATCACTTCGTCATTGGTGAAGCGGATTGTCGGGAAGCCACGGCTGGCTAGCAACTCATCTCGCCGTGCATCCGCCTCGGAGACATGGGTCTCGCCATCCACCTCAACGATCAGGCCTTTGGCCGGGCAGAAGAAGTCGACAATGAACGGCGGAATCGCCGCCTGCCGCCGAAACTTGAATCCGCCGAGCTGCGAGTTGGAGAGGTGGCGCCACAGCCTTTTCTCCGGCTCCGTCGGCGCGCGGCGCATCTGCCTCGCGCGTTCCCGGAGCTTCGGTTCGGCTCGCATGTCTGCCCCACCCCCAACCCCTCCCCTGAAGGGGAGGGGCTTTTTTAGATCAGCCGAGCTTCTCCAGAACCTCTTCGGAGACTTCGTAATTGCCCCAGACGGTCTGGACGTCGTCGTCGTCCTCGAGCGTCTCGACCAGCTTCATCAGCTGCTCGGCATCGCCCTCGGCGACGTCGACGGTGGTCTGCGCCCGCCAGGCGAGCTTGACGCTCTCGGCCGCGCCGAGCGCGCCTTCCAGCGCGCGGGCGACGCCGTGCAGGTCGTCGACGCTGGTCCAGATCTGGTGGCCGCCTTCGTCCGATTCGACGTCCTCGGCGCCCGCCTCGATCGCCGCCTCGAACACCTTGTCGGAATCGCCCGCGCTCGCCGGATATTCGATCAGGCCGAGCCGGGAGAAACCGTGCGTCACCGCGCCCGAGGCGCCGAGATTGCCGCCATTCTTGGAAAAAGCGGTGCGCACGTTGGTGGCGGTGCGGTTGCGGTTGTCGGTCAGCGCCTCGACCACGAGGCTGACGCCGCCCGGACCGAAGCCCTCGTAGCGGATCTCCTCGTAATTCTCGCCGTCGGAGGCCGAGGCCTTGTCGATCGAGCGCTGGATATTGTCCTTGGGCATGGACTGCGCCTTGGCCGCGTTGACCGCCGCGCGAAGCCGCGCGTTCATGTCCGGATCGGGCAGGCCGGACCTGGCCGCCACCGTGATCTCGCGCGACAGCTTGGAGAACATGGCCGAGCGCTTTTTGTCCTGCGCGCCCTTGCGGTACATGATGTTCTTATATTTGGAATGGCCTGCCATGTCGGTCTCTTACGCCAGGCCCAGCGCCGAGCCTGATGAAGTAGCTTTAGATTTCTACTTT
>DASQJU010000106.1:0-9812 GCA_035630915.1 Allosphingosinicella sp. | reverse complement strand
TCGATCTTTTTCACGCGAATCCCCGCTCTCGGTCGCGCAGGATAGAGGGCGCTGGGGCCCGCGCAAGCGCGCGGCTTCGGGACAAGTCCCGATTGACGTTTCGGCGCCGGTCAGGCCCTGTTCACGCCAGCGCCGATAAATGGCTCCGCAGGAGCCAGGCTGAGAAGAGAAATGAGGAGCCCTGCCATGCGCAAGATGTCGATCCTGATCGCCGCGAGCCTTGCCGTTCTGTCCACGGCGGCCCCCGCGGCCTCGCCCGATCCCGAGGCGCAGCTGGAGCGGGCGCTGCACGGCCGCGTGGCCGGCGAGCCGGTCCATTGCATCGACATGCACCGAGTCCAGGGCAGCACGATCATCCCCGGCACCGCGGTGATCTATGACGCGGGCAGCATACTCTACGTCAACCGGCCCGATTCAGGCGCCGAGTCGCTCGACCGCTGGGACG
The DNA here is from genome assembly GCA_035630915.1 of Allosphingosinicella sp. Classification (GTDB taxonomy): domain Bacteria; phylum Pseudomonadota; class Alphaproteobacteria; order Sphingomonadales; family Sphingomonadaceae; genus Allosphingosinicella. The sequence continues at coordinate 9,367 of DASQJU010000106.1, read as the reverse complement.
TGCTGGTGACCCGGCTCTACACGTCGCAGCTCTGCAACACCGACACGGTGGACCTGATCGACCAGGGGTCGCACGCTTATTCGGGTGTGCTCTTCCTCGGCGACTTCGTCCCCTATCGCCGAGTCCAGACCAGCGACTCCCGCTAGGACATTCGGGCGAGGCCCGGATCGACTCCTGTTGACGCTCTTCCCAATGCCGCTAGGAGGTTGCCGGGGTTGGGGTTTTCGGCCGGCTGCACCGTCGGTCCGCAACAGGATGATCGATGGCGGCCCAGCCCGACCTTGAGCAGCATGTCACCGACCCGCGATTCCAGCTGCTGATCAACGCGGTCAGCGACTACGCCATCTATATGCTCGAGCCGACCGGCCACGTCGCGACGTGGAATCCGGGCGCGCGCCGCTTCAAGGGCTATGAGGCGCAAGAGATCATCGGCAAGCATTTCTCGCAATTCTTCACCGAGGAGGACCGCGCCCGCGATCTGCCCGGCCACATCCTGCGCACCGCGGCCGAGGAAGGGCGGTTCGAATCCGAGGGCTGGCGCGTGCGCAAGGACGGCACCCGCTTCTGGGCCCAGGTGGTCGTCGATTCGATCCGCGCCGAGGACGGCGCCCTGCTCGGCTTCGCCAAGATCACGCGCGACGTCACCGACCGGGTCGCGGCCGAGCGCGCCTTGTTCGAGAGCGAGCAGCGCTTCCGAATGCTCGTCCAGGGCGTGCGCGATTATGCGATCTACATGCTCGATCCCGATGGGCGCGTATCGAACTGGAATACCGGCGCGGCGGCGATCAAGGGCTACAGCGAGAGCGAGATCGTCGGCCAGCACTTCTCGCGCTTCTATACCGAGGAGGATCGCGCGGCCGGAGTGCCGCAGCAGGCGCTCGAGACGGCGGTGCGTGAAGGCAAATATGAGAACGAGGCCTGGCGGGTGCGCAAGGACGGCACGCGCTTCTGGGCGAGCGTCGTCATCGATCCGATCCTCGACGAGCAGGGCAGGCTCAGCGGCTTCGCCAAGATCACCCGCGACATCACCGAAAAGAAGCTGGCGCAGGAGGAGCTGGAGCAGGCGCGCGCCGCCTTGTTCCAGTCGCAGAAGCTGCAGGCGCTCGGCGAGCTGACTGGGGGCATCGCGCACGATTTCAACAATCTGATCACCGTGATCCGAGGCTCCGCGGAGATGCTGAAGCGGCCCGATCTCGATGATCCGAAGCGGACTCGCTACCTCGAGGCGATCATCGAGACGTCGGACCGCGCCGCTTCGCTCACCGGCCATCTGCTCGCCTTTGGCCGCCGCCAGGCGCTGAAGCCGGAGGTGATCGACCTCAACGTCAGGCTCGACGCGCTCGCCGAGCTGCTCGGGCGGATGCTTGGCAGCCATATCGAGGTGAAGCTAGATCTTGCGCGCGGACTGCGGCGCGTCGAGGCCGATCCCGCCCAGCTCGAATCGGCTTTGCTCAACGCCGCGATCAATGCCCGCGACGCGATGCCGGAAGGCGGCACGCTGACGCTCTCGACGGTCAATTGCGAGCAGGCCGGTGAGGTCTGCGTCGCGGTCACCGACACCGGCGAGGGCATGGACGCGGACGTGCTGAACCGCGCCTTCGAGCCCTTTTTCACCACCAAGTCGGTCGGCAAGGGCACCGGCCTCGGCCTCAGCCAGATCCATGGCTTCGCCGCGCAGACCGGCGGCCGGGCGGAGATCGACTCCGCGCTGGGCCGGGGCACCTCGGTTAGGCTCTTTCTGCCGAGCACCGACAAGCTGGTCGGCGCGTCCGAGCCGGAGCGGACGGCGCTCCCAGGGGTCGCCGGCAAGACGATCCTCCTGGTCGAGGACAATGATCTCGTGCGCGGCTTCGCCGAGGGCGTGCTCGCCGAGCTCGGCTACGCGGTCGCCAGCGTCGGCTCGGCCGACGAGGCGCTCGACTGGCTCGGCGCGAACCGCGCCGATCTGCTGTTCTCCGACATCGTCATGCCCGGCACGAACGGGATCGAGCTCGCCCGCCGCGTGCGCGTGGAGCATGCGGGGCTGCCGGTGCTGCTCGCTACCGGCTACAGCGAGGATCTGCTGAAGGGCGCGGCCACGGAGTTCAAGATCATCTCCAAGCCCTACGGGCCGGCTGATCTCGCGGAAGCGGTGGCGGCGACGCTCTAGACGGCCGGGGCGTCCTTCGCCGCGCCTGGATCGAGCCGCTCCAGCATTTCGGGCTTGAGCGGCTTGGCCAGCGCCAGGCCGATCCTGAGATTGTTCGCCCAGATCACTTCCGCGGCGTAGAAATGCGGTCGCTTGAGCTCGAGGAAGACGAGCGAGCCGATCGCCAGCGGCATGTCGGTGATGCCCGATGCCCCGGTTCTCGAGATGTTGCGCAGGTGCATGATGCCCAGCGCCTTGCGCTGTCGGATGATGATCTTGTGGGGAAAGGCACAACGCGGCTCCTCGCGGCGCTCGGTGGGACCCGCATCGCCGTCGCCGCCGGTGAAGGCGGAAAGGATATTGTTCGCGAGACCGCTAAGCTTCACCAGGCAAGCCCCAAACAGCTGGTCTTCGCTCATGCCACCAAGGCCTTAGCGAATGCTTATCGGCGCCGTGCGGGAAGGCGCAACCTTAGGACGAGGTAGAGGTCGAGGCGGCCATCGGGCCGCAGGAATAGATTTCGCTGAGCACGATCAAGTCGCGTCTCCCGGCCGCGTGATTGGCCTCCAGGGTGCCCTGCGACACCGGCGCGGCGCGGCCGCGGCACTCTTGCTCAGCCGCCTCGCGCAACTGGATCATCCTGCGCGCCTGGAGCTCCGGCGGCGCAGCGGCGGCGAAGGTGGTCGAAACGCGAAAGCGGCCGTCGGCGAGCGGCTCGACCGTCACGTGGCGCGCGCCGGCCGCAGTCAGCGCGAGCAGGGCGAGAAGCGGCACCATCGCGATCAGGCGTAAGGCGGCGCGTCGAGCCCGGCGGGGCTTTTGGTGAAGATCTCGCAGCCGTCCTCGGTGATCCCGATCGAATGCTCGAACTGGGCGGAGAGGCTGCGGTCGCGGGTGACCGCGGTCCAGCCGTCGTCGAGGATCTTGGAATCGGGCTTGCCGATGTTGATCATCGGCTCGATCGTGAAGAACATTCCGGGCCTGAGTTCCGGGCCGGTGCCCGGGCGGCCGGCATGGACCACCTCAGGCGCGTCGTGGAAGACGCGCCCCAGGCCGTGGCCGCAGAAATCGCGGACGACCGAGTAACGCTGCGCCTCGGCATGGACCTGGATCGCATGGGCGATGTCGCCGAGCCGGTTGCCGGGCTTCGCCTCGGCGATCCCGAGCATCAGGCATTCGTAGGTGGTCTGGACCAGCTTGCGTGCCTTGATGCCTACGTCGCCGACCAGGTACATCCGGCTGGTGTCGCCGTGCCAGCCGCCCAGGATCGGAGTCACGTCGATATTGACGATGTCGCCGTCCTTGAGCGCGCGGTCGCCCGGTATGCCATGGCACACGACATGGTTGATCGAGGTGCAGCAGCTCTTGGTGTAGCCGCGATAGCCGAGCGTCGCCGGCACGCCGCCGGCGTCGAGCGTCATTCGGTGGACGATGTCGTCGATTTCCTGAGTCGTGACGCCGGGGACGACGTGCGGCACCAGCGCGTCGAGGATCGCGCCGGCGAGCTGCCCGGCCGCGCGCATGCCGGCAAAGCCTTCCGGCCCGTGCAGCTTGATCGCGCCGTGGCGGCCGACAATGCCGGATTCGGTATCGAGAAGATGGGTGTCCATGGACCTCATATAATCGCCGAGTGGTAAATTTGCACCCATTCGCTAGAGCATAAGCATGACTTCCGAGCGGATCTGGACGGCGGGCCTCCTCGTGATCGGCGACGAGATCCTCTCCGGACGCACCCAGGACAGGAATGTCGCGCAGGTCGGCGCCTGGCTGAACCTGCAGGGCATCCGCCTCGCCGAAGTGCGCGTGGTCGGCGACGAGCTCGAGCGGATCGGCGCCGCGGTGAACGCGCTGAGGGACGCCAACGATTATCTCTTCACGACCGGCGGGATCGGCCCGACGCATGACGACATCACGGTCGATGCGATCGCCGCTGCGCTCGGCGTCGGAGTCGTCGTCCACCCCAAGGCGCGCGCTGTCCTCGAAGCCTATTACGAGAGCAGGGGCGGGATCACCGAGGCCCGGCTGCGCATGGCGCGCGTGCCGGAGGGCGCCGAGCTGATCGACAATCCGATGTCCGGCGCGCCCGGCATCCGGCTCGGCAACATCTTCATCCTCGCCGGCGTGCCCTATATCGCCGGCCTCATGCTCGAGGCGCTGTCGGGGCAGCTGGAGGGCGGCCGGCCGCTGCTGTCGGTGACGATCGGCTGCTGGGCGCCGGAGAGCGAGGTCGCCGACGTGCTGCGCGAGGCCGAGCGCGCCCATCCCGGCTGCCAGATCGGCTCCTACCCCTTCTTCCGCGAGGGGAAGGTCGGCGCCAATTTCGTAATCCGCGCAACCGAGGCGGCGACGATCGAGGCCTGCCGCGCCGACCTCGCCGATCGCCTCGAGGCCGCAGGGAGAAAAGTCGTCGCGGAAGTCGTTTAGGACGCCAACCCAATTTGAGGCTCGCCCATGGACCGCCTGTTTACCGCTTTCTCCAGCCGAATTTCTTTCTTCGCGGGCCAGCCGCTCGCCTTCGTTGTTGCCGTGCTGACGATCCTCGTCTGGGCGGTCACGGGGCCGCTCTTCGGTTTCTCCGACACGTGGCAGCTGGTGATCAACACCGGCACCACGATCGTCACCTTCCTGATGGTCTTCCTGATCCAGAACTCGACCAACCGCGACGCCGCGGCGATGCAGGCGAAGCTCGACGAGCTGCTGCGCGCCGTGACCAAGGCGCGCGGCGAGTTCATCGGCATCGAGCATATGAGCGAGAAGCAGCTCGAGCAGATCCGCGACGCGCTCGAGAAGGAAGCGGGCACGAAGAGCGGCGACAAGATCGCGGCCGGAGACACGCTCAAGAAGCTGCTGGTGCGGCGCTAACGATCAACGTTCGTAACGGTGGAGCGGGTGAAGGAATCGAACCGCCAGCGCAGCCCGGAAGGGCGGAGCGCACGAGGACTCGAGGGTTCGATCAGGAGCGTTGGAAAGATGGAGCGGGTGAAGGGAATCGAACCCTCGTCGTAAGCTTGGGAAGCTTCTGCTCTGCCATTGAGCTACACCCGCTTCGGGCCTCATCTAGGCAAGGGCGCCTCGGACGGCAAGCCTAGCGGTAGCGCAGATCGCTCGCGCGTAGCGCCTGCTTGTCCGCGGCCCCGTCGGCATATTTGAGGTTGGTATAGCCCTGGCCGCCCAGCTTGGCGCCGAAGCTGCGCTCCTTGCCCGGCCCCAGCCGTCGCAGATCGAATTCCTGCTCGAACTGGATGCCCATTCTCTTGCCTTCGGCCCAGCGGACCGCGGCGCCGAGGCTGCCGCAGCCGGGCAGATCGAGCTGGACCTGCGAGTCGGGCGGGAGCACGCGGTCGCTCTCGAGCAGCGCGCCGCCGGTCGAGATGTTGCGGACCCTGACGGCGATGTTCATCCCGTTCCACTGCAGGCTGGCGACCTTCAGCAGGCCCTGGCGGGGCGGGCGGTTGAACTGGAAGCCGTCGGCGGTCACCGCCTCGTTCTGAGCGGCGAGCTTGCCGGCCTCATCGCTGTGCATGGGCCGGCCGAAGATATAGCCCTGGATGTGGCTGCAGCCGAGCTCGCGGATCAGGGTCAGCTCGTCGTGAGTCTCGGCGCCCTCGGCCGTGGTGTCCATGCCGAGGCTCTCGGCCAGCGTGACGATCGCGCGGATGATGGCGGCGTTGCGGCTGCCCTGCTTGGCGGCGCCGCGAACGAAGCTCTGGTCGATCTTGATCTTGTCGAACGGCGCCTTCTTCAAATAGCCGAGGCTCGAATAGCCGGTGCCGAAATCGTCGAGCGCGAGGCGCACGCCGAGCTGCTTGAGCTTGGCGAACATGTCGTCGGTCGATTCGCTTTCGACCAGGAACACGCCCTCGGTGATCTCGAGCTCGAGCTGGCGCGGCTGGATCTGCGAATTGGCGAGCGCGCTCATCACGATCGCCGGCAGATTGGGATCGACGAACTGGATCGGCGAAAGATTGACCGCGACGCGGATATGCTCGGGCCATTTCGCCGCTTCGTCGCAGGCGGTGCGCAGGACCCATTCGCCGATCTGCGGAATGAGCCCGCTTTCCTCGGCGAGCGGGATGAACAGCGAGGGGCTGATCACGCCGCGCGAGGCATGGTGCCAGCGGACCAGCGCCTCGAAGCCGGACAGCGCTTCCGTCTGGGCGTTGACCACCGGTTGGTAGACGAGCTGCAGCTCGCCGCGGCCGATCGCCTTCCTGAGGTCGTTTTCCAGGATTTGCCGGTCCTGCGCCTCGCTGTGCATCTCGGGCGCGAAGAAGCAGAAGGTGCCCCGGCCTGCGGCCTTGGCCGAATAGAGCGCGAGATCGGCGTTGCGGATCAGCGCGTCGGCGCAGCAGCCCTCGGCGGGCGCGATGGCGATTCCGACCGAGGCGCCGATCGAGATGTTATGGCCCTCGATCGAATAGGGCATCGAGATCTGCTGGATCAGCCGCTCGGCGAGGCTGGCGAGGCCGCTCACATCGCTGAGCGTCGGCAGCACCGCTTCGAACTCGTCGCCGCCAAGGCGGCCGATCTGGCCCTTCTCGCCGATCACGTTGGTCAGCCGCTGGGCGACCTGCTTCAAGAGGGCGTCGCCGATCGGATGGCCGAGTGTGTCGTTGACGTTCTTGAAGCGGTCGAGATCGATCAGGAATAGCGCGCAGCCGCCGGCGGTGGTCGGCTTCTGGTTCTGCAGCGCCTCGTCGAGCGTGCGCCGCATCAGCGCGCGGTTCGGGAGCCCGGTCAGCGAATCATATTTGGCCAGCCGGTTGATCTCGTCCTCGGAGCGGCGCTGCTGGGTGAGATCGGTGCCGATGCCGCGGAAGCCGAGGAAGCGGCCATGCTCGTCGAAGCTCGGCGTGCCTGACAGCGACCACCAGATTTCGGCGCTGGTGTTGGCGCGGACCGTGATGTCGGTGAACGGCAGCCGCGCGGAGAGGTGGAAGCCCAGGGTCCGCTCCGACGCGTCCGAATCGGCGCGGTCGTCGCTGCCGATCAGATCGTTGAAGGGGCGCCCGATGAGATCGTCGGCACTCGTTTTGAAATGGGCGGCGAGATGCTCGGAAACGTAGGAGAGCGCGCCGCGGCCCGAAGTCTCCCAGAACCAGCCGCGGCCGGATTGCTCGAACTCCTCGATGAAGCGCGCCGCACGCTGGGCGTTCCAGTGAACCTCCATCCGCCGCTTGAGCAGCGCGGCGTGGTCGGCCGTGCGCCTGACGCTCAGCCAGACGAGGCAGATGGACAGCGACGACGCCACTATTCCCGCCGCCGGATCGCGCGAGAGAAGGAAGACCTTGAGGCCGCACCCAAGGCAGCCGAGCAGGGTCAGCCCGGGAAAGCTGAGGAAGGCCACGGGAAGCGCGAGAATGCCGCCGACGAAGGCGATGTCGAGCAGCAGCGGAGAGTGGGCCGAGGCGGGTGCCGCCCATGCGGCCACGCCCCACAAGACGTTGGCGAGGACCGTGTAGGCCACTGCACCGCGGGTGGCGATATGGGGCGCGACGCTCGAAATCTTGCGCTTGCGAAACCACAGCCAGGCGACGAGATCGAGCGCGATGATCTGGCAGAGCGGTACGGCCACCAGCGGCGGAATGTTCGCGCCGAGATCGGACAGGATCGCCGCTGCGGCGACGAGATGCGCGGCGAGGAAGAAAAAGGGGACCTGCTCGAGCACTCGGACTCGCTCGCGCGCGGCGCCGAGATCGTCGTCGTCGACCGCGCGGAAGTCGCGCACGAAGAGCTGGCCGAAGGAGAGCTTCTCTCCGGCCTCGCTCAACGTGGAATCTCGAAACCTGCGGCTGCCTGGCATGGGAGCGCACATAGCGCGCCGGCCTTAAGATTTCTTTGCGACCAGAAGGGGGTTAACGGCGCTCCGGCTCCGCTTCCGGACGGGCATGCCGCTCCCGGCATTCCGAACGATCCGGATTGCGCTCGCAGCGCCGGGCGATCCGCCCTTCGCGCTCCTCGGCCTCGCGGATTTCGCGGCCGCGGCGCTGGTCGGCCTCGGCCTGGCTGGTGGTCAGGGCGTCGACGCCGGCGCCGGCGACCTTCACCGGCAGCGTCACCACATCGATCGCGGTGCGGGCGAGGCAGCCCGAGAGGAGTAGCGACAAAGGCAGAGCGAGAAACAGGATGCGCATGGATTTCCTATAGCAGGCAAAGCGTTGATCGAGACTGAACGCAAAAAGGCGGCCCGGAAACCCGGACCGCCTCGTTGCTTCGCGAATTTGGCTCGCTCTAGCGCTTCGAGAACTGGAAGCTCCGGCGGGCCTTGGCCTTGCCGTACTTCTTGCGCTCGACGACGCGCGGATCGCGGGTCAGGAAGCCCTCGCGCTTCACGGTGGTGCGAAGCGCCGGCTCGTAGCGGGTCAGCGCGGTCGAGATGCCGTGGCGGACCGCGCCGGCCTGGCCGGAGAGGCCGCCGCCGCTGACCGTGGCGATGACATCGTACTGGCCCTTGCGGTCGGCGATGTCGAACACCTGGTTGATCACCAGACGCAGCGTCGGACGGGCGAAATAGACCTCCTGATCGCGGCCGTTGACCGTGATCTTGCCGGTGCCGGGCTTCAGCCAGACGCGGGCGACCGCGTCCTTGCGGCGGCCAGTGGCGTAGGCGCGGCCCTGCTTGTCGAGCTGCTGCTCGCGCAGGATCGCCTGGATCTGCGGGCCCTGGGTCAGGACTCCGTCCTTATTCTCGTCCTCGGGCTTCTCGCGGCGGCCGCGGCCGTCGCGATCGTCGCGGGCCGGAGCGGCCTCGGCGGAAGCGGGCGCCTCGGGAGCCTCGGTGGCCTCGACGGTCTCGGCGGGAGCTTCAGCGGCCTCAGCGGTCTCGGTACCCTCGGCGGCTTCGGCCGCGGGAGCCTCGGCGGCGGGCGCCTCCGGCTCGGCCGTCAGCTTGGCGAGATCAGCCAGCGATTTCTTTTCCTTGTCGGCCATGTTCAGGCACCCACCTTGTTCTTGCGGTTCATCGCCGCGACGTCGAGAGTTTCGGGATTCTGGCCGCCGTGCGGGTGCTCGGTGCCGTTGTAGAGGTGAAGCGCGCGCATCTGGTCGCGGCCCAGGGGACCGCGCGGGATCATCCGCTCGATCGCCTTCTCGAGAACGCGCTCCGGGAAGCGGCCCTCCAGGATCTTGGCCGGAGTGGTTTCCTTGATGCCGCCGGCATAGCCGGTGTGCCAGTAGTAGGTCTTCTGATCCAGCTTGCGGCCGGTCATCTTGACCTTATCCTCGTTGATCACGACGACG
>DASQJU010000105.1:0-3487 GCA_035630915.1 Allosphingosinicella sp. | reverse complement strand
GACAACACGACGATCGTCGACGGCGCCGGCGACGGCGACAAGATCAAGGGCCGGGTCGAGGCGATCCGTTCGCAGATCGAGAACACCACCAGCGACTATGACAAGGAGAAGCTCCAGGAGCGCCTTGCCAAGCTCGCCGGCGGCGTTGCCGTGATCAAGGTCGGCGGCTCGTCCGAGATCGAGGTCAAGGAGCGCAAGGACCGCGTCGACGACGCGCTCCACGCGACCCGCGCGGCCGTCGAAGAGGGCATCGTCCCCGGTGGCGGCACCGCCCTCCTTTACGCCACCAAGGCGCTCAAGGGCCTCACCGGCGCCAATGACGACCAGACCCGCGGCATCGACATCATCCGCCGCGCCCTGCAGTCGCCGATCCGCCAGATCGCCGAGAATGCGGGCAGCGACGGCGCCGTCGTGGTCGGCAAGCTGCTCGACGGCGACGACGAGACGCAGGGCTTCAACGCCCAGACCGACGTCTATGAGAACCTGGTCACCGCCGGCGTGATCGACCCGACCAAGGTCGTCCGCACCGCGCTCCAGGACGCCGCCAGCGTCGCGGGCCTGCTCATCACCACCGAAGCGGCGGTGAGCGAGCTGCCCGAGGACAAGCCGGCCCCCGCCATGGGCGGCGGCGGCATGGGCGGCATGGGCGGCATGGACTTCTAGGTCCGCGCTCAGGCACTCAGTCGAAAAGGGAAGGGCCGGGGAGCGATCTCCGGCCCTTTTCTTATGGAGGCGGAACTGGGCTCCTGCTTTCGCCGGAGCACAAGACGTTCAATGGATGGAAGTGTGTTCCTGCGACAGCAGGAACCCAGAGCTCACTGCGCGTTGCCGGCCGCTGCGTTCGCCGGGGCCGCGCTGGCTGAATTGCCCGCCGCGTCCGCCGCATTGTCCTGGTCGGCGATTTCGGCCTCGTTGGCGGTCATCGAATCCGGCGACACGTCGAACACATTGTCGTCGAGCATCGCCGCGGCATTGTCGAGCTGGCGCTCTTCCTCCTCGCTGAGGCCGCCGCCGCGGTCGTTGCCGCGGCCGCAGGCGGCGAGCGCCAGGAGGGCAGCGAGGCTGGCAATCGTGGCGCGCTTCATCACACTGGGTCTCCACGGCTTCGTGCTGCAGTCTAACCCGATAAGCGGGCAAAGAAAAAGGGCCGCGCGCCCTGCGGCGCGCGACCCCTGTCCCGAATAAGCTCGAAAAAGCTTACTTGGCGGCGTTGCCGGTCGCGTTGGCGGCAGCGGCAGTCGCGTCGGCAGCGGTGTCGGTCGCAGCGTCGGCGACGTTGGCGGCGGCGTCGGTCACGTTGCCGGCAGCGTTCTGCACGTCGGTGGCCGCATTCTCGAGGGTCTCGGTCGCGGCGTTCATCGCGTCGGTCTCGTTGGCGACGGTGTTGTTGGTGGCGGTGGTGCCGCCGCAGGCGGCGAGGCCCAGCGTGGAAACGGCGACGAGGGTGAGAGCGATCTTCTTCACTGGATAGTTCCTTCGATTGGTTGCGAGTGTTGCGAGGAGAACCCCTAAAAGCTGGACGAGGCGCCAAAAGGACAACTCAGGCCCTCCTCAGGCCTCCCAGCAGACGACGATATTATGCGATGGGGAAGGACGAGTCTAGCGTTTCTCTACCATCTAGGTTGGGAAGCTGCCGAGCGCGCGCGAGCCGGGTATTCAGGCGCGCCTCAACTCCTCGCCGCGCCGCGCTTTAACTTGACGCATATAAAGATATCTTTATGTCCGTAAATATGGCTCTCGCGCCCCGCGTTTTTGCAGCTCTGGCGGACCCCACGCGGCTCCGCATCCTGATGCTGCTGCGCGCGATGGAGCTGTCGGTCGGCGAGCTGGCGCAGGTACTGGGGCAGAGCCAGCCGCGAGTCTCGCGCCATGTGAAGATCCTGATCGACGCCGGGCTCGCCGAGCGCCGCAAGGAAGGGAGCTGGGTGTTCCTGAGCCCCGGCGCGCGGACCCGGACGGAGCCCTTGTTCCAGCTGCTCGATCGCTGGGCCGATCTCGACGGCGAGAGCCCGTCGGTCGCCGCCGACACCGCGCGCCTCGCCGCGGTGCGCGCCGATCGGGCCGCCGCCGCGGAACGTTATTTCGCCAGCCACGCCGGCATGTGGGACGCGCTGCGCTCGCTCCACGTCGCCGAGAGCGAGGTCGAGGCCGCCTGCCGCCGCGCGCTCGAGGGCGCGCCGATCGGCCAGCTGGTCGATATCGGCACCGGCACCGGCCGGATGATCGAGCTGTTCGGGCGCGATGCGGACAAGGCGCTGGGCATCGACCGCAGCCCGGAAATGCTCCGTCTCGCCCGCGCCAAGCTGGCCGAGGCCGGGCTCGACGCGGTCGAGCTGCGCCAGGGGGACATGTACGCTTTGCCGCTCGCTTCGGGCACGGCCGACACGGTGATCATCCACCAAGTGCTGCATTACGCGCAAAACCCGGCGGCGGCGGTCGCCGAGGCGGCGCGGCTGTTGGGGCCCGCCGGGCGGTTGCTGGTGGTCGATTTCGCGCCGCACGAGCGCGAGGAGCTGCGCGCGAGCGACGCCCATGTCCGGCTCGGCTTCGCCGACGAAGCGATCCTCAGACACTTCGAGGAAGCGGGGCTCGAGGGCCGAGTCGTCGAGCATCTCGAGGGCGGCGAGCTGACCGTCACCATCTGGCTCGGCGAGCAGCCGGAGACACGCGTCAGACAGGTCGCCTGACGCCGTCCGGGGCGGCCGGGATTGTGCCCTTGCGGCCGGGTTCGGCAGTGCTTACCAGCCGCAGGAACCGGCGGGTAAATCGAGCGTTTCGAGTTCGCTGGCGGGAGATTTCTTTTGATGATTTCACATGTCTCAGCCGAGTAGCTCGGCTGTCGAAAGCGCCGCTCGTCCACGTCGGCACTTCCGGCAGGTCGTCCGCGAGGCAGTGAAGCAGTCCATCCCGCTCACCTGCCTCGCCTACATCGCAGACAATTTCGCTACTGCGCTGGGTCTAGTCCGCGAGGAGCCTGTTTGTCCGCCCGACGCCGATTATGCGTCCAAGGTCGCGTCGCTTTATTCTACGCGGGGACCTATCACCGGGCGTGTGGCCGAGATCGGTCCCGGCGGATCGGATGCGGTTGCTCGCGAGCTCTTGGAGAGGGGCGCGACCAGCGTCGACCTGGTCGATCGGTTCGGCGACCCAAAGCCCTCCCCTGTGTCCGGAATTCGCTGGCTCACGGGCCCGGAGGCCGCGGCCGAGCGCTTTTTTGCGGCCCACCCAGGCTATGACGCGATCGTTTCCTGCGCGGTTCTGGAGCATCTTTCCGACCCTCTTTCGGCGCTCGGGGATATGGCGCGGGCGTTAAAGCCGGGCGGGGTGATGGTTCATCAGGTGGACCTTCGTGACCACGGGATGTTCCTGGGGCATGAACTGACGTTCCTGAAGGTGCCCGGCTGGATCTGGCGCCTGATGACGGCGCAGCGCGGGCGGCCCAATCGTATCCTTATCGACAGCTATCGGCGCACCCTTCGTGATTCCG
>DASQJU010000104.1:0-3530 GCA_035630915.1 Allosphingosinicella sp. | reverse complement strand
GGCGAGAACAAGGTGGTGCTGGTGTCGCCTGGGCCCGACGGCCTGACCCGATTCGAGCTAATCGACCGGCCAGGGGAGCCTTCCTCCTTCGCGGGCTTCGTGCCGCTTGACGATTCCGGCGAGACCTTCATCGCCTGGCCCGAGGGGCGCGGCGGCGTCGGGCCGAGTTGGCGTGGCTACGGTCTGGTGCGGCGCGCGGTCGGTGGCGGCTATATCGTGCTGCTGCCCGATTGCCGCAGGACCGCAGCGATCGTGGCCGCCGCCGGCGGGACCGTGGACCCGCGCGGAAACGACAGCGGAGTGTGCGACCTTCCCGACCGCGCCAGCCTAGAAGCCGCGATGCGCGCGCTCGCTACCACGCCGGGCGACCATGGTCCGGTCATCCGCTTGGAGCCGCTGGGCGCCTGAGCGGGGCTGGCCCCGCTGCCGCCAGCCCCATATACCGGCGCCATGGCCGACGCCGATCCCGCCCGTCGCTTCGTCCCGCCCCATCCGCCTCGCGGCGACGGGCCCGTCCCGGTCTGGCGCGGGTTCTTCGGGGAGCGGGCGCGCACGGCGATCTACGGCTGGTCGAGCCAGGCGTTCGAGACCTGGTACATCAAGCGCCGCGTGGTCGGATACAACGTCCACATCCCGCTGCACCCCGACATGATCGAGCGCGTTCTGCTCGGCAACGCCGCCAATTATGTGAAGCCCGACATCGTCAAGAGCCTGCTCGCGCCGACCATCGGCAAGGGACTGCTGACCTCGGACGGCGAGCTGTGGCGCGAGCAGCGCAAGATCGTGGCGGCCAATTTCACCCCGGCCGCGGTCGACGCGGCGATCCCGGCCTTCGCCCGTGCCGCCACGGCGGCGATGGAGCACTGGGAAACCGGTACGCAGGATATGGCCGCGCAGGCCACCGGGACGACGATGCGGGTGATCGCCGAGACCCTGTTCGCCGGCGATCCGCGGCTGATCACCGCGGAAGCGATGGAATCGATCGCCGCCGGTCTGGCGGGCTTCAGCGAGGCGCGACTTCAAGCTTTGCTCGGCCTGCCGCGCATTCCGTTGAGCCGGCGCGGGCTCGCCGCCCATCGCGGCCAGCGCTACCTGCGCGAGACGCTGTCGCGCGTCGTTCGCGAGCGCCTGCCCGACGGCGGCGCTGACGATTTCCTCGGCCGGCTGATCCGGGCGCTCGGCGCTCGGTTCGAGCCTGCTGAGGCGGAGGCGCTGGCGGTCGACAATGCCGCCACCTTCTACCTCGCCGGCCACGAAACCACGGCCAATGCGCTGACCTGGACCTTGTTCCTGCTCTCTGAGCAGGCCGAACTCCAATACGAGGCGGCGGCCGAGGCGCGCGCCGCGCTCGATTCTGGCGCCGACGATGAAGGCCTGCCGGAGCGGCTGCCGCTGCTGCGGCGGATCGTCGAGGAATCGCTGCGGATCTACCCGCCGGTGCCCCGCTTCGATCGACAGGCGGTCGCCGCGGACCGGCTCGGCGAAGCGGAAATCGCGCCGGGCGACATCGTCTCGATCTGGCCCTGGATCCTCCACCGCCATCGCAAGCTGTGGGACGATCCCGACGCGTTCGATCCGTCGCGTTGGACCGAGGACGCCCGCGAGGGTCGGCACCGTTTCCAGTACATTCCCTTCGGCGGCGGCCCGCGCGTCTGCGTTGGTATGCGCTTCTCGCTGACCGAGGCGCTCACCATCCTCGCTCATTGGCTCGCGCGCTGGCGCTTCGCCCCGATGCCTGGCCGCGAGGTGCGTCCCTCGGGTATGGTCACGCTGAGGCCGGCGGACGGCCTGCCGCTGATCCTCGCGCGGCGCTAGGTCTTCTTCTTGCCGATGTCGTAGCCGGCGATCTTCCGCCCGGCCGCGCTATCCTCGATCAGGGTCGCCAGCCGCTTGGCCCGCGTTTCCGGCTTCTTCGCGCTGGCGATCCAGTGGAGGACGACGCGCCGGTAGCCGGCAGGCCGCTTCTCCCAATCGGCCCAGGCCGCCTTGTCCGCGCGAAACTGCTTCGTCTCGGCCGGGCTCAGCTCCTTCACCGCATTCTCATAGGCGTAGACGCCCTGCCGCCCCTTATTCTCCTCATAGGCATGCGCGCCGGCTTGGGTCATCAGCCCAGCCTCGGTCAGCGCCTCGTATCGGGCGACGTTGACGTTGCTCCAGATGCTGCCCTTGCGCCGCGGCGTGAAGCGGATCGTGTAGCTCTCGTCGCCCATGGATTTGCGGATCCCGTCGATCCAGCCGAAGCAGAGCGCTTGGTCGCGCGCCTGCGGCCAGTCGATCGAGGGCTTGCCGCTGCCCTTCTTCCAAAAGCCGACCAGCAGCTCTTCCGCCGCCTCGTGATGCGCGGTCAGCCAGCGGCGAAAATCCGCCTCGGTCTCGAAGAATCTCGGCTTGGCCGTCACTCCGCCGGAGCGAGGGCGAGCTTGCCCGCCTTTCGCCGTGCCGCGAGCTTCGCGCGCCAGCCCCGGCTGCGCAGCCACATGACGATGCCGGTGATCGAAAGCACGGCCGGGATGATGCCGCCGAGGAAAATGATCGTCTGCCACAAGGGCCCCATGCCGGTGCCGTCGTGCCAGCGGCGCATCTGCCGGGCATTGGTCTCGGGCCGCGGCGGGCGCGGGGGCGTGAGCGCGCCGGTGGCGTCGTCGACGCTCACCTCGGCCGGGCCGCCGTCGCGATCGAACGAGAATTTCCAGGTCGCCGACTGGTCGGTCGGCCAGGTGATCGAGACCAGGGGGCCGGTGGCGAGCGAGCGGGCGGCGGCGAGCGCCGAATCGGCGAACATCCGCGTCTGCGCGAGCGGCTGGGCGCGGGCGGCGCGGGCGCGGTCCGGCGGTCCGCCTCCGCCCTTGCCCTTGGGCTGCGAGGCTTCGAAGGCGCCGAACACGCTCGGGAAGGAGATCCAGAAGCCGGTGAAGCTCAGCATCGCCAGCGGCAGCAGGACCCAGAAGCCGAGCAGATGGTGGATGTTGGCGTTGGTCGAATTCTGCCGGCGCCAGCGGAACCCGCGCCTGACGCTGCCGGTCACCGGCCACCACAGCCAGATGCCGGTGAGGCAAGAGCAGAACATAAACACGCCGACCCAGCCGACGATCGTCCGGCCCCAGCCGGGCACCATCAGGCTGCCGTGGAGCTGGTGGAAGGCGCGGACCAGGCCGGCATTGGACGAGGCCTTGTCGAGCACCCGCGCGGTGCCGGGGTCGATCCAGATATTGGTCCGCGCCGGCGGGCCGCCGCGCGCGCCCGGGGCGGCGACCGCGGTCGCGACGATCGGGCCGCCGTCATGCTCGGGATAGCGGATCGAGGCGATGCGCTCGCCGGGCGCGAGCGCCGACTGAGCGGCCGAGGCGTAGGCGCCGGGGTCGCGCGCTGGGACGCTGGTCGACACGAGGTAACGCTGCGGGTTGACGGCCTCGTCGAGCGCGTCGTGCCAGACCAGGGCCGAGCCGGTCACCGAGATCGGGATGATCAGCACCGCGAGCGTGAGGCCGATCCACTTGTGGATGGAGAGCCAGAGGCCGCGCAGGCGCATG
>DASQJU010000103.1:0-6445 GCA_035630915.1 Allosphingosinicella sp. | reverse complement strand
CGAGCCTTCCACGCCATGGCACGGCGAATTCGGTGCTCCGGCGCCGCCCTGCGTTGTGGCGCGCCACGGGATTGTCGGCGCCGATTACCCTCAGGATCGGAATCGGCTTCCCGGCGACACGACCGGAAAAATCCCCAACGTCACGCTAGCAGCAGTCCATGCTTCTCCTTGCCCGCCCAGATGCGCACCTCGCCGGAATCGCGGACCTCGCGCCGATGGCGATGGACGACGCGCGGCTGCTGGTCGACCGCGACGGCGGACTGGAAGGCGAGCGGTGCAGGGCGGCGCGGATCCTGCTCTATTTGATGGAGCGCGACGCGGGGGTGGGCTTGCTGCGCGGCGGCTAGCGCTCCCGGCGCTGGAGGCAGCGGTCCAGCACGGCGAGAATTGCGGCTTTCTGCGCTTCGGTGGCGCCGTCCCACATGTCGTTGTGGATTACCGGCGCCGGCGCGATCACCATGCCGAGCCGCGCCTGCTCGGCCGAACTGGGCAGCACCTCCGGGTCGGCGGGCTGGTCGCTGGAGCGCGCCGAGCAGATGCGCGGGCGCGCCGTGCGGGGCAAAGGCATGCGCCTGTTGTCGAGGGTGAAGAGCGCCGCGACCATATCCGGGTGCCGCTCCGCGAACAGCGCCGAGATGTCGCCGCCGTTGGAATGGCCGACGACGAGGATGCGGCCTCCGCGCCGGGCGATGCGCCGTGCGCGCAGCTCGGCGACGGCGAAGGCCAGATTGGCTTCGCCGCGCTCCCAGAACGGCCGGCGCACGATGCGCGGCTCGCCCTGGCTCGGGATCGCCGCGTCGCCGGGCAAATCGTGGGTGATCGCGGCGACGACATAGCCGCGCGCGACCAGCGCCCGGGCGAGGAAGCCGTAGCTGTCGCTGGTCATGCCGTAGCCGTGGGAGAGCAGCGCCAGCGGGCGTGGGTGCCGCGGCGTCGCCCCGTAGAGGGTGACCGGCACGGCGCGCTGCCGGGCGCTGTCGTAGAGATCGAGGGTCTGGAGCGCCGGAATCGGCGCCGCCGCCAGGGCCGCCGCCAGCCAGAAGCTCATTGGGTCAGCAGCCCGTGCTTCTTCTTGCCGGCGGAGACGCGGACGTCGCCGGTCACGGCGAGGACGCGGTCCTCGGCGACCACCTCGCCATCGACCCGCGCGCCGCCTTGAGCGATCATCCGCCGCGCCTCGTTCTTGGAGGCGACCAGGCCGAGGCCGACCAGCGCATCGACGAGGCCGATCTCGCCCGCAACCTTCAGCGTCGGCAGTGCGTCGCCGGCGGCGCCTTCCTCGAAGGTCTTGCGCGCGGTCTCCGCCGCGCCCGCCGCGGCGTCCGCGCCGTGAAGCATCGCCGTCGCGGCATCGGCGAGGACCTTCTTGGCCTCGTTGATCTCCGCGCCCTGAAGCGCCTCCAGCCGGGCGATCTCGTCGAGTGGCAGGTCGGTGAACAGCTTGAGGAACTTGCCGACGTCGGCGTCCTGCGTGTTGCGCCAGAATTGCCAGTAATCGTAAGGCGCGAGCTGCTCGGCGTTGAGCCAGACCGCGCCGTCGGCGGTCTTGCCCATCTTGCCGCCGTCGGCGGTGGTGATCAGCGGCGTGGTGAGGCCGTAGAGCTGGGTGCCGTCGACGCGCCGCGCCAGCTCCATGCCGTTGACGATATTCCCCCACTGGTCCGAGCCACCCATCTGCAGCCGGCAGGCCACGCGGCGCGACAGTTCGAGGAAGTCGTAGGCCTGGAGGATCATGTAGTTGAATTCGAGGAAGGTCAGCGGCTGCTCGCGCTCGAGCCGCAGGCGCACGCTGTCGAAGGTCAGCATGCGGTTGATCGTGAAATGCGGGCCGATGTCGCGGAGCAGCGGAATGTAGTCGAGATGGCCGAGCCAATCGTCGTTGTTGACCATGATCGCATCGCTCGGCCCGTCGCCGAAAATCAGGAAATGCTGAAAGATTCGAAAGATCGAGGCGATGTTGGAGTCGATCGACTCGTTCGTGAGCAGCTTGCGGCTCTCGTCCTTGCCCGACGGATCGCCGATCTTGGTCGTGCCTCCGCCCATCACCACGATCGGTTTGTGCCCGGCCTGCTGGAGACGGCGCAGCATCATGATCTGGACCAGGCTGCCGACATGGAGCGACGGCGCGGTGGCGTCGAAGCCGATATAGCCGGGCACGACCGTCTTCGCCGCGAGCGCGTCGAGCCCGGTGGCATCGGTCACTTGGTGAATGTAGCCGCGCGAGGAGAGCGAGCGGAGGAGATCGGACGTGTATTCGGTCATGGGCCTGCGCTTACCGTGCCCGGCCGTCCCCGTCATCCCCGCGAAAGCGGGATCCAGCTTCTTGTTCTTGCGTGGAGGAAAGGCAGATGGATTCCCGCTTTCTCGGGAATGACGTAGGGAGGGGCCATGCCCCACTTGCTACAGCGCCATCCGAACACGCCGGCTTCCATACCAACTCCTTGGGTAAGGACGGACCGCGATGGCGACGTCCTTCGCATGACTTTCCGCCTCCCGGGCGATACGAGCATGGTGGAACTTCCGGTTCGGATCGAGCCTCGCGTCAAGCAATCGGAGCGACGGCGCGCGGACCGGCTCTGGGAGCACACCTGCTTCGAATGCTTCGTTCGGCCGGAGGGCGAGGCAGGGTATCTCGAGTTCAATTTCAGCCCATCAATGGAATGGGCCGCCTATCGGTTCGATGATTATCGCGAGAATATGCGCGACGCGGATGTGACGTGTCCGGCGATCGTCGCAACGGCCCGGCCCAACAGGTTCGAGATTTCGGTGAGAATTGACCTTCCGCCGGAATGGAAGGGTCGTTGCTGGCGCGCCGGCTTCGCGGCGGTGATCGAGGAGAAGGACAGGACCAAATCCTATTGGGCGCTCGCGCACCCACCCGGCGACCCGGATTTCCATCATCCGGATTGCTTTGCGCTCGAACTCCCGGCACCTGACGCTCCATGAAATTCGGTATCGACCGCCTGCTCAGCGACCCGGATCTGCGGAGGCCCCTGGAGGGCAAGCGCGTAGCCTTGCTCGCGCATCCCGCCTCGGTGACCGCGGACCTGACCCACAGCCTCGACGCGCTGGTCGTGGCGGGGCTCAACGTGTCGGCGGTGTTCGGACCGCAGCACGGCGTTCGCGGCGATCTTCAGGACAATATGATGGAGTCGCCCGACTACACCGATCCGACCTACGGCATGCCGGTGTTCAGTCTCTACGGCGAGGTGCGGCGGCCATCGGGGCAATCGATGGGCACATTCGACGTGATCCTGGTCGACCTGCAGGACGTCGGCTGCCGCATCTACACCTTCGTCACCACCCTGCTCTACGTGCTCGAGGCCGCCGCGCAGCACGGCAAGTCGGTCTGGGTGCTCGACCGGCCCAATCCCGCCGGCCGCCCGGTCGAGGGACTGACGTTGCGTGCGGGCTGGGAGAGCTTCGTCGGCGCGGGGCCGATGCCGATGCGCCACGGCATGACTTTGGGCGAAATGGGCCGCTGGTTTATCGCCGAGTTCGGGCTCGACGTCGATTATCGCGTGATCGAGATGGAGGGCTGGCAGCCGGACGCGGGCCCGGGCTTCGGCTGGCCGCCCGAGCGCGTCTGGATCAATCCGAGCCCCAATGCCGCCAACGTCAACATGGCGCGGGCCTATGCCGGCACGGTAATGCTCGAGGGGACGAACCTCTCGGAGGGGCGGGGGACGACGCGGCCGCTCGAACTGTTCGGCGCGCCGGACATCGACGCAAAGGAAGTCATCGCCGAGATGCGGCGGATCGCACCGCACTGGCTCGATGGCTGCACCTTGCGCGACATCTGGTTCCAGCCGACCTTCCACAAGCATGTCGGCCAGCTCTGCAGCGGCATCTTCATCCATGCCGAAGGCGGCGCCTACGACCATGAGGCATTCCAGCCGTGGCGGCTGCAGGCGCTCGGCTTCAAGGCCATCCGAGCGCTCTATCCGAGCTACGACCTGTGGCGCGATTTCCCGTACGAATATGAGTTCGGCAAGCTCGCCATCGACGTCATCAACGGCTCGCCGCTGCTCAGGGAATGGGTCGACGATGCGGAGGCGGCGCCGGGCGACCTCGATGCGATCACGCTGCCAGACGAGCAGGCCTGGGATGAAGCGCGCCAGCCTTTCCTGATCTACTGAGCCGGGCAGGGCGCCCCGGCGGCCCAGACCCGCGCAAGTTCCGCCTCGCCGCCTTCGATGGCACGGCTGTCCGCGACATGAACCAGCCGCCCCGGCGCGCTCCAGGCGGCGCGGAAGGCGGCGTCGAGGTCGTCGAGGCGAATGCGGGCGAGATAGACCGCATTGTCGGCGGCGGTGCCGGGGACGGTCGGCACGATGCCCAAGCCGGCCATCTGGGTCAGCCGGTCGGCGATCGCGGCGCTGGTCTCGGGGCCGGCGAAGGCCGCCAGGCGCTCCACCTCTCGCTCGCGCGCGATGGCGAGCTCGTCCTCGGTGAAACCGTTCCGCAGGGCGCAGCGCAATTCTTGTTCGGCGACGGCCAGCGCAGTCCTCCAGTCGCCGTCGAAGGCGTGGATCGAGAAGCGCGCGATCCGGGCCGTGCGGTAATAGTCGCCGACCACCGCCTCGGCGTCCATGAACGGCCGGTCGTCGCCGCGATGGCCGGTGACTCGTGCGGCGAGCATGTCGGCGGCCAGAGACTGGAGGAACCCGAGATCGCGGGGCGCGGTGGCATCGGCGGCGGCGCGCGGGGAGATGGAGGCGATCGTCGCCCAGGCCGCGCTGCCCGGCGCGGTGAATGCGCGGAAGGCCGTAGGGCGCTCCGGGTCGATGCGGTCAGGCGGGGGAGACGGCGGGGCCTGGCGGGCGGGCCAGTCGCTGAACGTGGCGGAGATGGTGGCTTCGATCGCGGACGGATCGACCGCGCCGACCACGATCAGGGTGGTCCGCCCGGGCGCATAATAGGTTTCGTAGAGCCGGCGCAGGCCTTCGACGCCGACCGCGCCGGCCTCGGCTTCGCTGCCGGTCAGGGTCGTGCGGGCGATGCGGGTGCCGGGGACGAAGAAGGCGATCTGGTCGCGTTCGCGGGCATCCTCGCCGCCCGAGCGCTGGCGCGCCTCGGCGACGATCTCGCCGCGGGCGCGCTCGACCGCGTCCGGCGCGAGGGTGAGGTTGCCGGCCATGTCGCGCAGGAGAAGGAGGATGCGCCGCACCTGGTTCCCGCCGGGGCGGGGAAGGTCGAGGCTGTAATAGGTGTCGGTGTCGCCGGTCCGCGCGTTGAAATCGCGGCCGAGCCGAAGATGCTCGCGCCGCCGCAGGCGTTCGCGCGCGCCCTCGTGCACCCGGCCCGAACCCATGAACGCCATATGCTCCAGATAATGGGCCTCGGCAGGCGCCCCGTCCGCGGCGCCGACGCGCACCAGCATCCGGATTGCGACCCCGCGCGCCGGGGTTGAGTTGGGCTGGATCGCATAGCGCATCCCGTTGGCGAGCACGCCGAAGCGGATGCGCGGATCGGGTGGCAAATCGGAGCGGTCGAAGCCCCAGGCGATGCGCGCGTCGGAGGAGGGCGGGGGCGGAGCCTGGGCGGTCAGCAATATCGCGAGAAGGGCCAGGAAGCGCACGCGAAGCCCTGTCAGCGCTCGGGAAGCATCCGCGCGAGCTCGTGATCGTCGTGGCCAGCGAGGAAGGTGCAGACGAGGCTCGCCGGCTCTGATGCTGAGAGATTGCGGAAGTAGCCGATCTCGACATTGGCGGGCTCGAGCGTCACCTCGCCGACTCCGACCGTGCGCGCGGGCGCGTCGCCGATCCGCGCCTCGAAGCGGCCATGCTCGACCAGGCAGACGACCGGCGCCGAATGGACGTGCCGCGGCATCGCCTGCCCGGGCGCGAAGTTCACCCGCATGACGATGACCCGTTCGACCGACTTCGCCTCGGGCAGCGGCACCTCGCCGAGCGGCACGCGGACAGGGAGGGAAGGGGCGGCCTGGGCCAGCATCAGAGCGATCAGCAGCATTGCAGCACCATCCACACGTTCGAAAAGTCGCCGACGCGGGCACCGACGACCGCGCCGCCGACGACCGTCGCGCCGACGACCACCGTTGCGCCGACGACCACGCTGGCGCCGACGACCGTGCCGCCCACCTCCGTGCTGGCGACGGCGTCGACGACGCGGGGCAGCGCGGCGATGGTCGAACGGGCGCCGTCGAGCTGACGGCCACCGTGGTTGGAGACGACGATCGCGTCCACGCCGGTTGCCTGCGCGAGCCGCGCATCTTCGGCGTCGAGCACGCCTTTGACGATCAGCTTGCCTGTCCAGCGTTCGCGCACCCACGCGACGTCGTTCCAGGTGATCGACGGGTCGAACTGGCCGCCGACCCATTCGGAGAGTTGGCCGATGCCGCGTTCCGGAAAGAACGCCGCGAGGTTTCCGAGCGTGCGTCTCTTGCCTAACACCACACCCGACAGCCACCGGGGACGCATGAGGG